>JAJRRR010000411.1 GCA_024279285.1 Planctomycetota bacterium | reverse complement strand
TCGTGACTTGTTCCAACGCGGCCCGTGCCCGACATGGATGTCTGACCGGACCTGGTCGTCCCTTGTGCGCCAAAAAAGCACGCCCGGAGGGACTCGAACCCCCAACCCTCGGATCCGAAGTCCGATGCTCTATCCAATTGAGCTACGGGCGCCTCTTTGCATTTTAAGTTTAGCAACCCTTTGGAATACGACAAGTCAGGGCGAACGATGTTTCAAGCCATCTACTACACCATCTGGGAAGAAGCTGAAAGATGGGGATAAGAGCTTATCCGAAAAATCGGAGGGGCACTCGGCAATTTTGAGGGTTGGAGGATTTTACGGAGAGGTTCTAAAACTTCAGTTCCTCTCTGGTGAGCCGGGCACCTTCCGGCTGCCAAGCTGCCCCACCTGCAGCATCACTCCTCCGGCCGCTAGCTGGCTAAACGGGTACCCGGCTTTAGCCAGCGGAGGAACACGACGAACTAGCGGGTCTTTTGGCTCTCCCCGGACTGAATTCGGGGCTCGCCGACTTTCGGCGTGCAGGTGGCGACTTTGCGGCTTGCGTCCTGCGGCGCGAGTTTCCGCTTCGGCTCTGAAATCACAACCGGTGTGGAAGCGCCAAAGTGAAGCGGCTTTGCTGCTTGCTGCTTGCGACTTGCGGCGAGAGAAAATAAACGCCGATTCTTCTTTTGGTGCTTGGTGCAAGTGGAGGCGCAGTTGCTAGCTTTCCTCACTCTTTTACTGCCTCACTTCCTCATCTCCTCTTCACCTCACTATCCCATCCCCTCACTCCCCCACCACCTCAAGCCTCCCGCAACTGAAGCTGCGGGCTCGCCATGTGGAGTTGCCGCACTGAAGCCGCAGGCTCGCCCAAGACCCATGACCCAAGACCACCCTCACTGCCTTCCCGAGCTAAAGCTCGGGGCTCGCCCAGGACCCAAGACTACAAGTAATAGTCTCCCCGGTCGGGCAAGGGTTGGAGCTGTTGGAGTTTTTCAGGATGCTCGATCAAGTCCTGGAGCCACCAGTTGGTGGTGTGATACAGGCAGGTGACTTCGCGGCAGTGGTGGGCGGCATCAAAGCGGAAGATGGCCTCTGCGAGTTGAGTTCGGGTTTGTTGACAGGCTTGGGGATCCCGATACGCCCGACGGTCCGCAATCATGGCCGGAGGATGGCTCCGATACACCGGGCAATTGAACAGCCCATGCGGAGTGAGCACCTGACGGAAAAACTGCATGTGGCACTGATGGGGCTGGCGGGTGAACTTGTGCCACGATTGATTTTCCAGCAGCACCAAGTTGGTGCTTTCCACCACTTTGAAGTGTTCGTCTTCCAGTTTTTTGGCTTCGGCCACCGCAGCCCGAATCCGCCGAACCACCTCCTCCATGCGCTGTGCGGCTTTGCTGGGATCCAGGACTTCCGAGCCGGTTTCCGGGGCGCGGACGAGGAACGGTTTGATGGAGAAGTAGTCAAACTGATACTTTTTGGCCAATTGGGCAGCCGGGACGATTTCGTGGATGTTTTCCACAATTTTGGCATCGTCGCGTTGGGCCCCTTTCCAGGTTACTACGAATGAAAAGCCGATCATCACGGCTGGGTTGCGTTGTTTGATCCGGGGCACCCAGGCGCAGATTTCTTCCAGGGTGATTTTTTGTCGGGGTTTGTGCATGCGTTGGAAGGTTTCGTCGGTGCCGGAGTCCAGCGACAATCGGACCCAGTCCCCTTGGGTCATGTATTGCACGGCCTCATAAATCCGATCATTGCGGCCGCCGTTGGAAACCACGGCCACCTGAAGTCCCAACTCTTTGAGCAACTGCACCACCTGGACGAATCGCGGATAGACGGTCGGCTCGCCTCCGCCGATGAGGATGACACTTTTGAGTCCTCGGGCGGCCAGATGGCGCAGAGAGTCCAACAGCTCCTGCTCTTTGTGCTTGACGCCGCTGTTGAGAATGTCCCAATCAATGCAGTGATCGCACCGATAGTTGCAAGCGGTGGTGAGGTCCAGATTGATAGACACGGGAGCCCAATCCGGTGGTGGAGGCAGAGAGAGTCCCTGCTCTCGGGCCTGTTGGCACTGGCGAAACCAGTCCACATATTCCTTAACTCGGGGGAGGATTTCCGCTTGACGCAGCTTGCGGCTGAAGTCGTGAAACTCATGAATGTTGTCCATCCGTGGACCTCGTTGCTGGAGATTGCCAGGAGGAAGAACGAGCACTTGGGTCGGGGATTCGTTCCTTGGCCAGTTCAGGGGGCGGGCCGGTCGGGCGGGGCGAGCAAACCTCCGCTTCTTTCTGGCCCACCGCCGACCAAACCATCCACAACATCGCCAACGGAGTCAACATCAGGTAGTATTCTTCATCGGTCAAAGGGCCTTCTTGACATCTTTGCAAAAACCGCTGCACGAGCAGTTCCAGCGGATCGGGAGCCAGGATGGCTTGAGGGCAAGCCTGGGAATCGTAGCTAGCAGGGGCTTGTTCCGGATGGCCCGGCTCAAAGTAGATCCGATACTGGGGCCACTGCACTCGCCGACGCATCCAACGGCCATTGATGGCGTATCCGGCCCGGCGCGGCTGTTCCCTGGCTTGAGACAACCGAACCCGAAACACCGTTGAACCGCCCCGATGGACATACACAAACGCCACATCCCAGCCCGGAGCCCACGGAGAATCCGCCGGGATGGAATCCACTTGCAGGTGCAGCACTTGGCCTCCCCAGGAAGTCACTGCTAGCAGCAAACTCAAAGCATGCGTGAGCGAATGGGGAAGCATTTGCTTGCCTGAGCAACTGGGTGACAGCCACACTTGCAGATCTGCAGGGGACACCCCAGGTTGGTAGATTCCTGGATAGACTTTTTCAAACACAGGTAAGGTGAAGGGCCAAGGGTGATTGACCATCACCACATAGCCGCGTTTTTGCAGTGTGCGTAGGGTGCCGCGGACAGCGGGAGCCGGAGGGTGCTGGCCGTCAAAAAACAAAGGTTTTGCGCACAACACATGCACCCCACATGCCGCCGCCAACTGCAAGTGCTGTAAGTGCAAAGGGGTGGGAGAGCAGATAACCAGGGCATCCACTCGGGCCCGACGGAGCATCTGTCCTGCGGATTCGTATCCCCGTGGCTGCACCCCGTATTGCTGAGCAATTTGCCGAGTGGCCAATTGGGCCGACTCTGCCGAGCTGGCTGCCACGGCCACCAGCTCCGCTCCATGACGGATGAGATATTTGATAATAAAGGGGCCCAAACCTTCCCGGGTCCGACCCGGTCCGATCACCCCCACCCGAATGCCCATCTCCTAGCCCCCTCCGTGGTAAGCCAAAACGCCCCTTGTCCGTGCTATGGCCTGAATGCGCATCATGGCAAAAATGCTCTCTGGAGCCAAGCCCAACCGAGCCTGCTTCTGGTGAGCTTTCACCGGATAGCTGCCCCTGGTTGAACTGCGGCTAGTGTTTTAAGTTTGAAGCACCTTCCCCCAAACGAGGACCACCAAAATGTGGAGCTGGCAGACCCAAAATAGAACCCAAACTAGCCAATTTGCCCATGCTCTTGCCGAGGTGCTTAATCCGGGCACCACAGTGGGTTTGATTGGCCCTTTGGGAAGTGGAAAAACCACCCTGGTGCAAGAAGTGGTCCGGCACCTGGGGCTGGCCCCAGAGAATGTCACCAGCCCCACCTTCGTGCTCATTCACGAATATCCTACCCAGCCTCCGGTGTATCACATGGATGCCTACCGCATCGGTTCTTTGGAGGAGTTTTACGAGCTGGGGGTGGAGGAGTATTTTGCTTCGTCGGGACTGGTGTTTGTGGAGTGGGCCGATCGGGTCTGGCCGGCCATGCCCCCGGATTGTCTCCGGATAGAAATCCAGGTCCTTGGCGACACGCAGCGGGAGTTTCGCCTGGAAGGCCAAGGACAGTGCCACAAATATGAATCGGCGCTAAAGCACCGGATGAACCACTCCCTCGCTTCTGGATAAACCCACTTGCCGAAGGTTTGCCATGACCGGTCATCCGTCCCGTGCCCCAAGTCCCCTCCGCTCTTTCCTGCTCGTGCAATCTGCTGAACAACTGCACCAACTGGTGCAACGCATGGCCCAAGCCCGGCTGATCGCCTTAGATACGGAGTTTGTGGGCGAATACACCTATCGGCCCCAGTTGTGCTTGATTCAACTGGCCCTGTGTTTCCCGGAGCAAAAAGAGCCTGAGCTGGTAGTGGTGGATCCCAAAGCCACCGGCTCTTTGGAGAGCTTTTGGAAACAACTGGCACAGGGTTTTCATCAAACCGTGGTCCATGCGGGACGGCAAGACTTTGCGTTTTGTTGGCAACAGGTGGGCCAAGGGCCTCATGGGTTGTTTGATGTCCAGGTAGCTGCCGGGCTGGTGGGCATGGACTATCCGGCTGGGTATTCGCGATTGGTCCAGCAGGTGCTCGGGGTTCGCTCTTCCAAGCGTGAGACCCGGACCGACTGGCGCCGTCGCCCTCTGAGTGCCCAACAACTTCAGTACGCCTTGGAAGATGTGGTCCACTTGCCGGCTCTGGCCAAGTGGCTTCAGCAGCGATTGAACAGCTTGGGTCGGCAATCCTGGATGCAAGAAGAAATGCAACACTGGCAGCAGGGGGTGCAGCAGCAGTTGGAAAAGCAGTCGTGGCGTCGGCTCTCGGGTTTGTCGGCTTTGTCGGGCCAGCAGTTGGCAGTGGTTCGGGCTCTGTGGCAGTGGCGCAACACGGTGGCCCAACAGGAAAATCGTCGTCCAGGTCAGGTGCTTCGGGACGATTTGATTGTGGAGTTGGCACGCCGGGGAAGTGCCGACCCACAACAAATTCTTGCTGTCCGAGGGATGGAGTGGCGGAGATTGCGCCGTCGGGTGGAGCAGATTGCTCAGGTAATTGCCCAAGCTCTGGTGCTGCCGCCCCAACAGTGGCCTGCTCCCCAGCCCCGACCCGCTCCCGAGCAATATGGGACCTTGAGCCAGTTGTTTTATGCCGTTTTGGCCTGCCATGCCCGAACTCATCAGGTAGCACCCTCGTTGTTAGGCACGCCCAAAGACCTGCGTCAGTGGATTGCCTGGCGTCTTCATCCGGATAGTTTCCCCGCCCCACCGCTTCTGGCCCAAGGATGGAGAAAACAACTGGCCGGACCGCTGCTGGAACAACTTTTCCAGGGAGAGTTGGCCGTTTGGGTCCAAGACCCCCGAAACGAAATCCCCTTGCGTTGGGCGTCCAGGGACCAAAAAAACTAGTCCCTTGTGTCCGTTCTTTTTTCGTGCTCCAGTTCCATCCTTCTTTCTGCACCTGCCGGAAAACCACCCTTTGTGGTTCCCCAAAGTGGAGTCCGTCTCAAATTGCTTGACCCTCGCCCGGGAACCAAATACGCTGCTAGCCGTGTCCTGAAAGAAGATGCCCTCATTGCTTGATCCGCAACAGGAGAAGTGCCCATGTCCGTCAAAACCCGGCTGATGGTGATGATGTTTTTGGAATACTTCATCTGGGGTGCCTGGGCGGTGGAGATGGGGGGCTACATGGGCCAGGTGCTCAATTTCTCCGGGCTTCAAATCGGCTGGGTTTACACCTGCACGGCCATAGGGGCGATGGTCTCGCCGCTTTTTTTGGGCTATTTGGCCGACCGGCTCTTCTCCAGTGAAAAGATGGTTGGCATTTTGCATCTGTTGGGAGCGGCGTTGCTGGC
>JAJRRR010000410.1 GCA_024279285.1 Planctomycetota bacterium | reverse complement strand
CAGGCTCAGAAGCAGCCGCCGCTGAGTGCAAGGGCCGAAGTCTTTGCTGCTTTCGGCCCTGGTTGTCCGTAATCACGGAGGAGGGGGAACTTCTTCCGGCCCAGGGAGCTGCAAAGAAGCAAGCCGCAAGCGGAGCTGGGCACGGACATAAAGTCCCTCAGACTCCAACCGTGCAAAGGCCCGAAGCTCCTCAAGCCAATTCAAAACCGGCAAGTAATAGCGTCCTTGGGGGGACAGAGCCGGTTGCTCCAGAGCCGAGCTGACCCAACGCCATTCCCGACGGCGGTACTCTCCGCCCAAGGGACAGACCAACTCACCAAGCAGGACTTCCCGGGCGGCATGAAGAACTTCCTGCTGGGGCACTTGGAGCTGGAGGCTCAACTGCTCCAGCACGCGCTGATTGCCTTGGGTGATACGCCGGGCATGGACCCAAGCCAAGGAGTCCAAAGCCTGGGCTAAGGAAGTTTGAGCCAGGTGGCCCACTCGCACGCGCACCTGAGCCGGTTCCTTGGCCCGTTCCAGAACCACCAGCGGTGGGACCTGAAGCAGCACCTGGGGGTGGAAAGAAAAGAAGGCGTAGCTACCTGTGCGCCGACGCCACAGCCCCCCAGGGCCAGGCTCCAGACCGCGTGGGTCCGGAGGACCGAACTGCCGCGGGTCAATCCATGGGCGCAAGGCTGCCTGCGGGGCCGTAGAGCCGAGATAGCCGACCCAAGTGCGCGGGGCCAACGCCACAAGTTCCCATAAGGCTCCCAAGAGCGTGTTGGGCCGCCTGCCCAGCGGACGCCAACCCGGCGCCACATCCCGAAGCCCCCCAAACACATGCTCCCCACCAGGCCGCACAAACTCCACCGCGATCAGATCCCCCGGCACGGGTTTTAGTCGCAGCCGATCCGGGGGGCCAAAGCGCTCCTGCCACCATCGGCTCCGGCCAAAAGGAGCCACGAACACCTCCACCTGCACCACCTGCGTCCCTGCCGCCGTGGTCTGCTTGGGCACATTCAGCACCACCGTCATAGGGTCCAGTTTGCCCCAACGCCTGCGATACCACGCCAGAAACTGCTGATATTGCTGCCACTCCTCCGGACTGGCTTGTTGGGGAGCCAGATCAGGCACGGGAGCGAAAAACCCCGGGGCCCCTCGACGGTCGTTCCACACCTGCTGATCCTCGTGGACCAACCGGCTCCCATCGGGCAGATGGACCGCTGCCGGAGGGAGCAAGCCTTGGCGAATCAATTCTTGCCAGGAATCTGTGGGAAGTCCTTCGGCTCGGGCAGCCCAAAGGGCCAGTTGGGCCATCTGCACCGCCGCTGCCGCTTGCTGTCGCCGCTGGAACTCCACCCGAAACTGCGGCGATATCAAGTGCTCAAAAAACGCATCCGAAGCGTGCACAAACACCTTGTCCGTGCGCCGAGCCGGAAAACGCTTGCGTGCCAAAAGAAAACTCCCACAAGTGCTCAAGGCCCCTTGGCCCGAGGCTGCTTGAAAAAACCGCTCCACCAGCCATCGGGAGTTGGTTACCAGATGCACATCGTCCACTTGGGCGTGGAAAGACCGGATGCGGTTGTCGGGAGTGCGAAGCAACCGAACCTTACGGCCGGCAATGGTGAGCGTTTGTTCTTGGGCTTGGGGAAAGCGTTTTTTCCAAGCGGCTTGAGCCTGGCGCATCTGAGCCGAAAACAGCAAAGAGTTCCGCACTTGAAACAACAACCCCACTCCGGCTCCCTGCACCAGCATGCCGTCGGTGGCCACCAAGGCCACATCGGCCACCACCAGAGGGCCCAAGGCTTTGGCCAAGGGGTCATCTTGCAGGGCAAGTTGTTGCATGAGTTTGGCGTGAATGTGATAGTCAATTCCCCGGCCCGCCAAAAAGGGACGCATCTGACCGCCGGTTTGCTCCAACAGATGCTGAAGCCACAAGAAGTTGGCAAAGCTTCCGCACCGGACATACAAGCACTCTTGAGGCACGAATCGTGCCAGGTGTTCCACCTCGGGCAACTTGGCTCCCGCAGGACCAGAGACCAAACGGGGTTTCCACCGGGGGAGGGTGATTTGGGCCGAAGCGGGTGCAGTGGGAAGGCGCCACAGCCATCGGGCCATCTCCAACTGAAACTCCTCGGCTCCGCTCAAAGGGCCGAGCATGTCTTCCATCGGTGGGAGTTTTGTGGTGGGAGCGGGCCGTCGGGCTGGCCCTGGCAGTTCCAGCCGTCGAGACAACATGTGGCGCAGATAGTGTTCCACGGCGGGTGGGAAATTGGGGTTTTGAGGTTGCAGGAGCCTGGGCCTGGTGTTGCGACGCCACAGTTCCCACCAGCGCCGCACCAGCGCTGGATAGGGCCCCGACCGAGGCACCACCCGAACTCGAACCGGACCCGGATGAACCAGCACATCAAACGGCTCTTGGGAGCGGAACAAAAAGGCCACTTCTGCCCGCCGGACCCGAAGTCCCAATGCACGACGCACAGGGCCGGTGTTCCAAGCCGGATAGAGCACCACGGCCCGCTGCGGCTGAATCCAGAACGCTTCCGCTGGAGGACCCGTTCGCCGAGGATACTCCAGCACAAGCACCGCCACTCCCAACTGAGGCCCTTGGGCCACCTGGAGTTGCACCTGGGGCACTTGGCCCCTGGCCAAGCCTGCTCCCCATGCCTGAAGTGCGATTCCCACCGTCGCTGCCAACCCCAGTCCGCACGATCGCATGATGACCTCCGTTCAAACGCCAGGGTCCCTGCATTCTACTGCCCCAGTGCAGGCAAAAGCGATGCGGTTTTTGCCCTGCGCGTGTGCTGAGCCGCGTTCTCCCGCTTTGGGCAAACTTGTTTTGAAGTAGAAGTAGAAGTTACCAGGCAAAATGGGAATGCTGCCAAAAGCTTGCGGATTAGCTTGCGGCGGAGGCAATTTGACTACCACGCCCCTGCCCTTGCATGCATGTGTCGCACCAGAAGCTTCGCGCCAGGATGCAACTGCGTGCACCCCTCGGATTTTAGGCTCGGGTTGGGGGAAACCCAGGACAAAAACTCTCGGACAAGATTTTTTCCTGGCTGGTCTGTCTGTGCGCTCTATGCTTGAGTAGCCCATAGTGTGTTTGCCCCTGATGGCTCAACGATCAAGTCGGCTCCCTGAGCAGCAGAACAGGGGCAGAAGAAAGAGGACGGCTCCAATCCAAGGGGAATGCGGTGGACCTGTATTGGGTGGTCATTTCCGTGGTGAACATGGCAGTGGGGGTGGTAGCCGGATGGTATCTGCGGGGGGGGACGGCTCTGGCCTTGCCCCCCTTGCCCCGATTGGATCGCACTTCGGAGCATCCTGAGGTTTTTCCGGCCAATGAGTCCAAGCAGCATGCCCCTGAAACCGGCTCTCCAGATTCGCCGGTTTCTGCAGAAGGTTCTTCAGATGAGCCTGTTTCTCCGACTCCAGTGTCGGCGGATTCCTCGGTGCTGGGCGAATTGGCCCAACTGTTCCAGCAAGCCCAAGGACCAGATGATCTGGTCCTTTGCGCAGTGTTTGTGTTGAACAAGCGTTCCGGCGAGTATTTGCGAGAGCTTCTGAAAATTGAAAAGCAAGCAAGACGCCTGGTTGAAAACCCCGACCCTCAGGCCATTCGGCAATGTCTGGATCAATTGGAGCGCATCAATACGCAATGGCTGGCCGTGCAGCAAGCAGCTTTGAGCCAACTAGATCAAAACCCTCACGCTCAAGGGGCATCCGGACCAGAGAGCCTGGAACACCTCATCCAGCAGCAGGTTTCCCAAGTGGAAACAGCCACCAACAACCTCAAAATGTCTCAAGAGACCGACGATCCGAATCTGGTGGCCAAGCAATTGTTGCGGGAAGTACTGGCCTTGGCCGATCAGACCCACCGCATGCTCCATCAGGCCCAACATATCTCGGCCCAAAATGCCTCCGGAAACTTGTCCGAAAATACTCCTGGCCAACTCGTGGAAGATCCGCTCACCAACCTACCCTCTTTGCTAGGCTTGCACCGCCTGGTCCAACAGTGGAAGCAGGCGGATCAGCACGGGATGCGCCAAGCTAGTGTGGTGCTGATTGATGTGGACGGCATGCAAAAGATCAACGAAGAGCTGGGGGTGGAAATGGGGGATCGGCTCTTGGCCACCCTGGGCCGGGCGTTGCCGCAGACGATTCGCAAGAATCGCGGTTTTGACCGGGTGGGCCGCTACGGAGGCGACCGCTTCCTGTTGTTTTTGGGCGATGCCAGCCCTCACAATGCCAGTGTGGTGGCCGAACGAGTACGCCAATCGGTGGAAAACGCCCAGTTTCTTACTGCCCAAGGACCGCTTCGGGTGACGGTCAGTTGTGGAGTGGCCGAAATGCTCCCCGGCGATAGCTTCGAGGATACTTGCATCCGCGTGGAGGCCACCCTCCGCAGCGCTAAGCAACAGGGGCGCAACTGTACCATGGTCCACGACGGGACCAACATCTCTCCGGTACAAGCTCCTCCGTTGAAGATTCCCAATTGGACCTTCTCCTTGGAAGAGCAAACCGTCGCTCCGCAAACTTAAAACTCTTGCTCTCCGGGTGCAGGGGCGGCAGGATGACAGGGAAGGTGCTCCTGATTTTGGAGCCAGGGTTGGGCTCTTTTGCCGCTGTCTTTCAAGGAGCCGGAGCATGAAGCTGGGTTTGATTAACTCGGCTTGGGTCCAAGCCGGCAAAGATGTGGAGTTCGGCTTGCGAAAAACCAAAGAAATCGGCTTTGACACGGTGGACTTGTTTTGCGATCCGCTGGAGATGGACATCCGCCAAAGGCGGCTTATTGCCCGGGTGTGCCAGGAGCTGGAGTTGCCCGTTGTTTCCATCTGCTGTGTGGCCTTGGGCTTGTCGGACTTTAACCCTTCGGTGCGCAAGTTTCATCGCCAACGGGTGCGAGCTTATCTGGAACTGGCCTACGAGTACGAAGCCCGAAATGTCCTGCTGGTGCTGGGGGAGTACATCTGGAACCAAGAAGTCATTTCCCCGGAAGAACAGTGGAACACCGCCGTGGAGGAGTTGCGGCAGTTAGGGCGTTGGGCCGAGGAGTTGGGAGTGGAAATCGCCTTGGAACTGGAACCGTTTCCCATGTCCCTGCTGAACAATGTGGACAAAATGGTGGCGTTTCTGGACCAGGTGGACCACCCGGCCGTGAAAGCCAACATTGACATCTCGCACCTGGTGTTGGCAGGAGTGGAACCCCAGGAGCTTCGCAAGCTTCAAGGCCGAGCCGCCCATGTGCACATCTCCGATTGCGATGGCAAGCGGCACGGCGATCTCCCGCCAGGGCGTGGGATAGTGCCCTTTGAACCCTATCTGAAAGAAATCAAAGCCCTCAACATCCCAGGGGCAATCTCCGTGGAGTTGGAATACGCTCCCCAACCGGAGCAAATCGTCCAATGGGTGGAGGAAGCTTATCGGGAAACGGACCGGTTGCTTCGGGCCGTGGGCCTTCGGGACTAGCTCAGGGCTGCTGGGCAGAAGATTCTTCGTCGGTGGTGTTTTCCACCACCCATTGCTGATAAGGCTCATAAGCCCTCAGCACCGGCAGAGCGATGATCTGCGGAAGCTCGTAGGGGTGAAGTTCCACCAGGCGTTGTTGCAATCGTGGCAGGCAGGCTTGAGTGGTCTTGATCAAAAGCAGCCACTCTTGGGCTTGCTCCTGCTGGCCTTGCCAGCGGTAGTGGCTTTCCAAGGGACCCAAAATCTGCACGCAAGCAGCTAGTTTTTCGGCTACTAGTTGTCTGGCCAGTTGTTGGGCTTGGGCCTGATGCTCTACCGTAGTTTGGACCTGCACAAGCGTCATGGTTTCCCAGCAGGGGCCAAGCGGAGTGAAGAAAGGAAACACCAGATGCGGTTTAGTTTACAGACCTTGGGGTGCTTTTCCACGGGCCAAAGTTGCAGTGGCAGGCGCAGGCCGCCGAAGGCCCATAAGAGGAGTTCCGCCCGTGCGGTGCCGCCCCGCCCTTGGCCCCTGTCCCAGCCCCAACCTCGCTGATCCCTGGATGCGCACCGCACGGCGGAAACACGCTTGCCCGCCCGATTGTAATCCCACTGGTGGACAGAATGTGTCCCGCCCCCTCGCATGCTAGTCAGCCTGCCGGGACAAGGACCAAGTCCAACATCAAGGCCGCACCTTGGAAGGGAGCTTGCCGAGTTTTTTGGCTTGGATATAGTTTTTCAGGTTCTTTCTAAACTGAGCGTCCACGATCCATCCGCTCCAATCTTCCTCACCCAATTCGCGAGGGCTGTTCGGAAAGGGAAAGTAGAAAAACTTGTAGCCATCGGCTAGCACCCAATCTTTATCCCGACTAAAAACGGCAACATTGCACTCTACAGAAACTTTCTCTCCAAGGATGTACACATAAAACTTCAGCTTCATCAAGATGCCGAACTCTGGAATCCATTTGAATCCCAAAAAAGTAACTCTAGGGTTGCGATAGGAAATAGACTTCAGATAAAACTCCCTAAACAGCTCCAGCAATTCAATTCTGTCCGACCAAGGAACTTGGCATCTTTTCAAGAGCTTTTCCAATGAGTTTTTGTCTTTCCAGCCACCCGAGGAAGAAAACGCAGCATCAAGAATCTGTTCTTCGCGGAATGTAATTGCCACATATGAGGCATCGTCCCCTAATAAAATTGCATTCAATAAAACAATTGCCAGCGTTGTCATGGGGCACTCTCCTGGAAGAGTGGCTTTCCCAGGCTGACGGAAAACTACGGACCGCGTCTTTCAGGAAGTCTTTTTCCTTGGCTGACAGAAAGTCGTTTGATTTTCCATCCCCAGTTTTTTACTTCTACGGAATCTCCCAACAAATAACATTTGTTTTCCAGGAGAACCTTTTCGCCATTTCGTTCAAAAGCGACTTTAACCAGACAGACATTAAATTCAGGGTCTATTTCTGAAATGATGTGCCTGGCGATGAATATCAAGCCAAACTTATAAGCCCAGCGGTATCTGTAAACTACTTGATCAGGGTAGAATCCGTTTTTGCGAAGATCGGACAGAAAAAGGGCTGCATCTTTTTCAAATTGGTCGGCAATTTCCATCCAATCTCTTTTTTTCCCTAGCCTCCTCTTTAGATCTTTTTTATTATCACACCACCCTCTTTCGGAATTGATATGCCTTTCCAGTGTTCTCAGTTCGGAATTGGTAAGTTTACCCTTTAAGTCAGAGATATCAATGGAGATAGTGTCTTTGCGGAATAGGGAGTCTGCGTCAAATGGTCCGAGTTGTGCAAGTAGGAAAAGCGTGGTCATCCACAATCCGCTCATCGCAACCATCATTGTCCCCTTGCAAATTGTGAGTTTGCAAGTGACTTTGATAGCCTTTGCAATTTTGAGGTTTGCTAAATATTTGGCCTTATTGTAACGAAGTGCTCGGACAGGTTGTGTCCACCCTTGCTCAAAAGCAGAGGCGAAGAGGAGAGTCAGGCAGATTTGCCCGAGGCGGTCTGAGGAGTTCCGAACAGTTCCCCCTGCACGGCCAGCACATGATACAGCAAGGTGGTGAAGGTCAGATCGGCCAGGATCATGTTTCGCCAAAAGGGCACGGCGGCGGCGTAGCAACGGACCAGTCCGGCCCAATCCTTGCTGTACTCCGGCATGGTAAGCCAGCAGGCAAAGTTGGTGATCAAGAAGAACCAGGCCGAAGCTCCCAGAGCTCCCAGCAGGATGCGTCCGGGGGTAGAGAACCTTCGCACCCAGCGACCCCAGAGAATCACCACTCCCCAGGCCCCATACACCACTCCCATCATCGGATAAAACCCCAGGAAAGCATCCGAGATCAACAGCAACCCCAACGGCACCGCCCAAGGAAGCACGCGTCCTGGAAACACCATTCCGGCCAGCAGGCAAATGGCCCCGGTGGGCGTGAAGTTGGGCGGGTGATCCACCACGCGCAACACGGTTCCGTAGATCATCAAAGCCACTGCCGTCCAAAGCTGCCATTGGGACCGCTGGGGAGAAATCATGGCTTGCGCACCCGGGCCTTGAGGCGTCGGATTTGCTCCTGGAATTCGGCTCGGACTTGGGCTAGTCGCTGGGGAGTCTTAGGCTCGGAGCTTTTCAGGTAGTTCAGGACGATGGCTTCGGCTTGCACGAACTCCCGGGCCACATCGGCCACTTCGTCGGCAATGTCCAGCGGGATGTTGGTCACGCCGTTGCGATCTCCATGCAGCAGATCGCCCGTGTGGACGACCAACCCTCCCACCCGGACCGGAAGTCCCAGGTGAAGCATGTGGCAATAGCCGTGCGAACAGATCGTTCCGTTGGTGAAGACCGGAAATCCCAACGCCCGCACTTGCTCCAGATCGCGTCCGGCTCCGCTGGTGATCAGTCCCGCGGCTCCAAACGCCTGGTAAGTGGCACACATCACCTCTCCGAAGGTGGCTGCCACTGGGGGGTCGTCCAGGTCCTGGAAGACCACCACAGCCGGTCCGGGCAGTTGGGCCATCAGCTCCACCTGTCGGGCCAGGGAGCCGTAAGCCTCGCCGGTCCCGGCCGGTGCATCCGCCCGAAAGCACGCCGTGGCCGCATAGCCCACCATCACCCCAAGCTCCGGAAACTGGCATCGGATCCGGCTGTCCATGTAGCCCTGGTTGCGAGGACGCACCTCAAACAGCTCGATGACATTACAAATGGTGGGCGTGTCAAATTGGGCCAGTTTTTGCAAGGTTTCGGCACGAAGGGCTTTGCTCATAGTGGCGATCCTTTCGGGCGCAGGGAAAGTCCAGGGTAGTAATTTTCCAACGGAGCTGGCCGCCTTCTGCCTAGGGCTGGTCCAGCATCAGGATTTTCACATTGCGGAACCAGACTTTTTTGCCGTGGTCTTGAAATCCGATGTAGCCTCGCCGGGGCATGTCTTTGATGGCTTTTTTGAACTTGTGTTTGGACCCGTCGGGCCGCCGGCCTGGCACGGTCCACTCCTCGCAGTTCATTTGGGCCACCCGTTGGCCGTTGACTTTCACCTGGATGTGAGGCCCTTGGCAGCGGATCTCCACCTGATTCCACTGTCCGGGCGGCTTCCAGTAGTTGGGGTTTTTAGGCCGTGGGGGCACCAGATCGTAGATGGCACCGAAGTTGTGCACGGTGGTTCCAGGACGCCAAATTTGCACTTCAAAGCCGTTCTGGACCGGGTCGCGCAAATCTCCCACACGAAAGAAAATCCCTGAGTTGGCGTCCGCACTGCTCTGCTTCACCTCGCACCGCAGGATGAAATCGCCGAAGGTTTCTTCGTAAACAATTAAGTATCCACCAGACCGATAAGGGAGCAGTGCTCCATCTTCAATGGGCGAAGCCACGGGCCGACCGTTGTTACACATCCATCCGGTGTGGTCCCGGCCGTTGAACAACAACCGCCACCCTTGGGCTTTTTCCTCCGGGGTGAGCTGATTGACTTGGGCCCAAGCCGCCACCCCTGGACAAACCATCAGCACCATACCAACCCACACTGCGGTGCGCATGATTCCGCTCCTTTGCCAGAGGATCGGGTTGGGAAAGCCTCTCGGCTGGACATTGTGATCCTCCCCGGGGCCCTTGGCAAGCAACCACCAAGGGACAATCATAAGCGCGTCGGCTCAGTTTGGCTCTTGTGCTGTAGAGGGAAACCGGCTCGTGCGCATCGGACTAACCGAAATAGAAGACACCTTTGCCGAAGCGTTTCGGATGTGGTTTTGCCGTCTGGTGGTGACGGCCGAAGATGAGTATTGGCTTTGGCACGGGGTGCAAGAAGCCACCGGCTATGCCACTTCGGTGATTGCCTGCGATGCGGAGGCGGGAGTGGAAAGCTGGCTTTCTCCCACACAAACCCCCGATGGGCGTCCCGGGGCCGGGGTAATGTTCTTTGGTTTTTCGGCCGATCAGGTGGCCGCAGCCGTCCGCAACCGCACCGGACAGTGCTTGATGACTTGTCCGACCGTGGCCGTCTATGACGGACTGCCCCAGGCCCCAGAGCGTTTCCGCCTGGGAGGTCACATCCGGTTTTTCGGCGATGGGTTTCAGAAAAGCAAGATCATCGCCGGCCAGCGCTATTGGCGCGTTCCAGTAATGGAAGGCGAGTTTCTGGTTCAGGACCAAGTGGGGGTGGCCAAAGGGGTGGGCGGAGGCAATTTTATTGTTCAAGCCCAGGATCAGGCCACAGCTCTGGCGGCGGTGCGTCGGGCGGTGGAGGTCATTGCCCAAGTGCCGGGTGTGATTACGCCTTTTCCTGGCGGGGTGGTTCGCAGTGGGAGCAAAGTGGGCTCACGCTACAAAAAGCTGGTGGCCTCCACCAATGATGCCTTTTGTCCCACGCTGGCTGGTCGCGTCCCCTCCCAACTTCACCCTCAAGCCAACTGCGCCTACGAAATCGTCATCGATGGCCAAGATGAGCAGCAGGTGGCCCAAGCCATGCGCGCCGGAATCCAAGCCGCCGCAGGTCCTGGGGTGTTGCGGATTTCCGCAGGCAATTACGGAGGAAAGCTGGGCAAGTTCCACTTCCGACTTCGGGAACTGTTGCAAGCTACCAGCACGCCCACTCCTGGAGCCCCAAGCCCCTAAGCTCTCACAGCTTTCGGGCAGAGTTACTTTTCCGGTTCCGGCTTCCCAGCAGGCGGTTGGCGACGCGGCAAACCCACATAAAGCTGCAACACCTGACTTTGCACCTTGATGGCCCGAATCAGCGTCTGAATCTGCTCAGGAGTGAATTGGCCAGCCGGGGTGTGAGCCAATTGTTCCAGTTCCTCGGTCATGGCTGTGTGCTGATCGGTGGCCGCTTGGAGCCGCAATCCGATCTGACGCCACGCTTCACACAGCTTCTGCTGGTCCCGAAGCTCTTCCAGCGGCTCCACATAAGTGGTCAAGAGCAGGCACAATCGGGCCACCTCCCGAGGATGCGCTCCGGGGTGAAGCTGCTCAATTCGGGCGGCAAGTTCCTGGCAAGTCATGGGTCCCGTGGCTGGAAGTTCTTGCTGCTTTGACACTTTTGGCCACTCCCTTGGGGAAGTCCGGCTGCTGAAGGGTTAAAGTCATCACATCCTCTACTTTTACGATAGCCCGCATTTTCCGCGGATGCGAAAAATTTGTTAAATCCGTTGTGCTGTTCATTTGCTTTGATCTTCTTGAATTGCGCATACAGCGCAAACCATTCAAAAAGTGAAAATTGCTTAGTTTTATCACCTTGCGCCAGCAGAACTGTTCTGGAGTCTCTGGCCAGGAAATGCCGATGTGCAGCAGGGGGAGTGCCGCTTCGTCCAAAGGCCGGAGAAAAAGCTAATTTTGTCCAGGGGCACTGTTGTCATTTATTGAGGTAGAGCCGCGGCCATGGGACGCATCAACGCCAGCACGGGGCTGTTTAGTGGGTTTCCGATCGTGGATACGGTCAACCAGTTGGTGGCCATCCAGGCTCGGCCTCGGGACCGGTTGCAGCAGATCAATGCCCTCTACAAGCAACAACAGGTGGCCGCCACCCAACTGACCGCCCTGCTGACCACCGTCCAGGTGGCCGCCAAAAGTCTCACCCAAGACACCACTTTTGACCAACGCGAAGTCACCTCCAGCGCTCCAGAGGTGCTGGCAGCTACACTCACCGGCACTCCGGCTCTGGGAGTGTACCAGTTCACCCCGGTGCAAAAGGCCCAGGCCCATCAGTTGCTTAGCTCCCCAGTGGCCGATCCGGACGAACCCTTGGGTGGGGGCACCCTCCGTTTCCGCTTCGGAGGGTTTGTGGATCCGGGCACCCCTTTGGAAGTGCTCAACGGCGGAAGTGGCTTTTCCCCTGGCAAGATTCGGATAACGGATCGCTCGGGCAATTGGGCCGAAATTGATCTGCGGCTGGCCCGGACTGTGGATGATGTGCTTCGGGCCATCAACGAAAATCCCAACATTTCGGTTCGGGCAGAGGTGCAAGGGGATCGCTTCCGGTTGGTGGACCTAAGTGGCCAGACGGCTTTTAATCTCAAAGTGGAAGAAGTGGGCGGAGGAACCACGGCCCAATCCTTGGGACTGGCCGGGGTGGATGTGGCCGCTTCGGAAGCCTTGGGTCAAGATGTAGTGAGCCTGAGCGAAGACCTGCGGCTGGAGCTGCTCAACGACGGCTTGGGCGTGGACATTGACGACGCTTTGGCCGATTTGCTGATTGAATTCCGCGATGGCACTTCCGTGCAAGTGGACCTGCGGCCCATCGATAACCTCACGCTCCACCCTCAAGGCATTACCAACGCTACCGATCCCGAGGCCCAAGTGCTCGTCTCGGCCCTGAACGCCGGCCCTGCTTACGAAGGCGTCCAAGTCCAGTTCGTTGACGATCCCAGCATCACCGCCGGAAACGAGATTGCCACTTACGACAGCAATACCAAAGTGCTCCAGGTGCGCATAGACGCCGGAGCCACCACTGCCGCCCAGGTGGTAGCGGCCATCAACTCCGATCCGGCCGTCAGCACCCTCTTCACCGCTGATCTGGTAGATGGCAGCAGCGGCACGGGGCTGGTGGATGTGGCTCACACGGCCACTTTGGCTTTGCCTCAAGAGGTGCCTTATGAGCGCACACTGGGTGATGTGCTGCGTAGCATTGAACAAGCTGCACCGGGGAAGATTCGGGCCGAAATCTCCCCCGATGGAGAACGCATCATCCTGACCGACTTGTCCACCGATTTGGGCAATCCGTTCCGAGTGTCGGCTTTGTTTGATTCTCCGGTGGCCGAGCAGCTTGGGCTGGCCGGAGAAAGCACCACCGGAACACTCCAGAGCCGCCGGTTGCTCGGAGGACTGAAAACCTCCCTGCTGGCAGTGCTCAACGGGGGCCAGGGATACACATTGGGCCAGATTTCCCTGACGGATCGCGCCGGAAACTCCGCCACCGTGGACCTCTCCGGAGCCGAAACCCTGGAGGATGTTCTGGCAGCGATCAACGCCGCCGGGGTGGGCATTCAGGCCCAAATCAATCCCGCACGAAACGGCATCCTCTTGCAAGACACCTCCGGCGGAACCGGCCCTCTGGTGGTGGCCAACGCCGACGCGACCAACACCGCCGATCAGCTCCAAATTGCCGTCAATGCCCTCGTGGACCAAATCGACAGCGGTGACTTGCACCGTCAGATCATCAGTCGCAGCACCCCCTTGAAAATGCTCAACGGCGGACGGGGCATCACCCCAGGCCGCATCCGCGTTTACAACTCCCGAGGGTCCGGACTTTCCGTGGACTTGAGCAAATCCACGATCAAAACCGTAGGCGATGTGTTGGACGAGATTACCCGATTGGTCCCCGGCGTGGAGGCCCGAATCAACGACACCGGCGATGGTATCCTGCTGGTGGACACCCTGGGCGGAAACTCCACCTTGCGCGTGCTGGAACACGGTAGCACCACCGCTCAAGACCTGCGCATCCTGGGCGAAGGCACCACCCAGGTGGTCAACGGCCAAACCCAACAGATCATTGACGGCACCACTACCTTCACCATCACTCTGGATGCAAACGACTCCCTGCGCGATCTGGCCAACCAGATCAATCAGCTCCAAGCCGGCGTGTCGGCTTCGGTGTTCTATACCGGTTCCGGAGCCACCCCCTATCAGTTGGCCCTGAGCAGCCAAGCCTCGGGACGCCAAGGCCAACTGATGGTGGACACCAAGGATGCTCCTTTTGAGCTGTTCACTACCACAGAGCCTCAAGATGCTATTTTGGTCTTGGGTTCTTTGGGTTCCTCGGGCGCGGCACCGTTTGTCACTTCTCCCACCGACACTTTTGACGGTGTGCTGGATGGAGTGCAACTGGAGTTAAACCAAGTTTCCGGCTCCCCGGTAAGCATCAGCGTAGATCGAAGCCAAGGGGTGATCCTGACCACGGTGGAAACGCTGGTGAACAGCTACAACGAGTTTCGCCAAAAGCTCAACGAACTGACCAGCTACGACCCTCAGACCGATCAGCGAGGTCTGTTGTTTGGCGATGTGGCAGCGATGCGCTTGGACAGCGATCTGTTGCGATTCCTCAGTGGGCGTTTTTTGGGAGCCGGGCCAATTCAGTCCCTAGAGGAACTGGGCTTGAGTCTCAAAGACGACGGCACCTTGGAGCTGGACAAGGAAAAGCTCCAAGCCGGCGT
>JAJRRR010000409.1 GCA_024279285.1 Planctomycetota bacterium | reverse complement strand
GGCCAAGTGGTCCAGTTCGCGTTTCATGTCGGTGTTGTAGAGGTTTTGGTAGCCTTCGCGTCCTCCCCAGAACACATAGCCTTGTCCGCCTAACTCATGGGTGACTTCCAGCATTTTTTTCACCTGAGCGGCGGCATAGGCGAACACATCGGCATTGCAACTCGTAGCAGCACCGTGGACATAGCGGGGATCGGAGAACAAGTTAGCCGTTCCCCACAGCAACTTGATTCCGGTCCGCTCCTGTTCTTCTTTGAGCACTTTGACCACTTCGTCCAGGTTGCGGTTGGTTTCGGCCAGATTTTTTCCCACCGGAGCCACATCGCGATCGTGGAAGCAGTAGTATTCCACGCCCAGCTTTTCCATGAACTCAAACGCCACCCGGACCCGATTGATGGCGTTCTCCAGGGTGTCGGCTCCTTCCCAGGGGCGGATCATCGTGGGCGCTCCGAACGGATCCGAACCGGTGCCCCGAAAAGTGTGCCAAAACGCGACCGAAAAGCGGAAGTGCTCGCGCATGGGCTTGCCTTCGACGACCTCATCGGGGTTGTAGTAGCGGAAAGCCAGGGGGTTGCGCGAATCGGGACCTTCGTAGCGGATCTTTTCAATCTCAGGAAATGCAGCCATGGCACTATCTCCTCTGAGCGTGGAACCAGAATGATCAGAGCGGCCTTCATTTTCGCTGATCTAGAGCCGGGAGCAACCGCCCCCAGAGCAAAAGCTAGCAAAGCTGTACGCATTTGGAGGCTTTGGCTGGGCCAGGGGACTCCGGCGTGCCGATCCCTTAAGAAGCGCCCGCGCAAGGAGTTCCAAGCGTGTCAGTCCAGGAAGCAAAAGGCAGGACAAGGACGCTTTGGTCAACAGGGGGAGCGTGGGTGTGCGTGGTGTTGGGCGGGTTGGCCCTGGAGGGCAAAATTTTTGCACAAAACCAGCCCGGCCATGTGGCACTGGGACAAGCCGTGCAGGTGATCCTGTTGGGCCAAAGCGTGTATGAACTCAGCCGAGGAGCCGAGCTTTGCCGCCAAGCGCTGGCACGGCTCCCAGAAGCCGAAGACCGCCGGTTTTGTCGCCAACTGCTAGCTTCGGCCCTGATTCAGCGTGCAAGCTACTTGCTCCACGCCGCTCAAGGAGCCCAGGCCCTCTCGGCCACGCAGCGTCACTTTTGGGCTCAAGTGGTGCGTTCAGCCCTGCATGACGCCCTGGAAGCCCTGGAGCTGTTGCCCGAAGCAGCCGAGCCTTACTACCTGCTGGGACGCCTGAAACTGCTGCAAGGCCGTCGGGTCGAGGCACAGAAGCTGTTGCGTCAATCGTTGCGTTATCCGGCCGAAGATCCGCGTTTGCGGGCCCGAGCTATGGCCTTGCTGGCTCAGTTGGCCTCGGAGGATCAACAGCGGCGTCAGTTCTACGATCATGCCGTGCAGTTGGCCCCTGCAGATCCGGAAGTGCGTCTGGCCCGAGCCCGATTCCTGGCCCAAGCCCAACGCTGGAACCAAGCTCTGGCCGATTTGCAAGCAGCCTTGCACACGGACCCGGAGTCGGTAGATGCCGCACTTTTGCAAGCCGAAGTACTTTTGAAACTGGGCCGGAAACAAGAGGCCTGGGCCGTCTTGACTAAGCTCCGGAAACAATTTCCCCAACATCCTCAGGTGCATTTGCTGGCAGGAATGGTGGAAGCGGCTCAGGGAAATTTTGATCAAGCGGTGTTAAGCTTTTCGCGTGCCATTGCTTTGGGTGGGGCGGGAGCGAAGGTACTTGCCCTTCGGGCCCAAGCTCTCCTTCGGGCAGGAAAAGTGGATCAGGCTCAACAAGACGCCCTGGCCGCGGTGCGGCTGGAACCCCAACAAGTTTCGGTTCTGGCTTTGGCCTTAGATGTCCTGGTCCGCGTGCAGGAGCCTCAGGAGTGTGAACCTTTGCTGGCCCAACAGTTAAAAAGGCATCCTCACGCTGCTCCCTTGTGGCACTTGGAGGCGATTCGGCGTTTTCGGGCAGGAAAGTTTGACTTGGCGGTGGACGCGGCCACTCGGGCACTGAGCTACCACAGGGAGTTTGTGCCGGCGTTGTTGCTTCGGGCGAGGCTTTACTGGGCTTTGGGTCAGGTGGAGCGAAGCATTCGGGACTACCAGCGTGTCTTGGCCCACGACCCCCAAAACCTGGAAGCTCTCAACAACCTGGCATGGCTGCTGGCCACAGCACCTCAAGCCCGATTGAGAAACGGCGTGGTGGCTTTGCGCCTGGCCCAACGGGCTTGCCGCTTGACCCACTATCGGGACCCGGCCCTGTTGAGCACTTTGGCAGCGGCCTATGCAGAGTTGGGACGGTTTGAAGAAGCTCAACATTGGGCCTTGCAGGCGCTGCGGGCATCGGCTCCCGAGCAACAGGCGAGGGTGCTTCAGGAACTTCATAGCTATCGGGCCGGTCGGCCCTGGCGGCTGTTCCTGCCGCGCTGGGTGCGCACCTCGGACTCAGTGATTTCCCCCCTGCAACGCTAGGGAAGTCGTGTGGGCTGAACGGATTCGCAGTGATGAGGCAAATACCTGACACAAAGCTGAGCCAGAGTGGAGGGAGTCAGAACCTCCAGTTGGGCGGCCGGAGCCGATTCAAACAAATGAAACATCACCCAAAGCAAATCGTGAAAATTGCCCAACCAGCGCCGCAGAAGCCATCGGGCCCCCTGGGGAGTAAGCGTCGAAAGCGGAGTTTCCCCACCAGCTCGCCGAAGACGAAACTCAAACCATTGCAACACATCTTCCACCCCTGGCCCTGGCAATAACCAGGTCAGATCCACTGGCAGTTTGTCGCTCAGGTCCACATGCGTGGAGGCGATCAGGCGAGGTTGATCTGCCTGGTCCAGCCACCGACGCAGAGGTCGCCACTTGCGTCGTGGGAGACGGTGAAGCTCATCTACCAAAAGCCACCCTCCCGAGGGCAACGGCAACTTCCCACGAGGCAACAGGCGCAGGGCTTGGACCGGCTGGGCTTGGGCCGTCAGTTCCATGTGCCACAGCCGCATCAGGGTGGATTTGCCCCAGCCGCGAGGCCCTTGAATCTGAAGCACCCGAAACGGTGGATGCAGGCTCCACTTGGGAATGAGTTGGGCAAGAGCCCTCAGGAAGCCAAGCAGCGGTTCTTCGTCTTCAGGAAGGGTCAGAAAAGGATTGCTACGAAACCCCAACTGTTGCCACGCAGGTTGGTCGTGGGCGCCAGGGATCCGAGGAACTGCAGAAGACTTGGCCATTTCGGTCTTCTCTAGGCCAGCACCAGTTCAAAGGTGCGTGAAAACCGCGGATCGCGTCGCCAGGCCAGATCAAACTGCACTTCCACTTGCCAACGAATCTGGATGAGCGACCCATTGTAGGTCAAAGGTCCCTCGGGCAACTGGAGCTGGAAGGGGAACTCGTGGTGTCCAGACATAGGTCCTTGATGGACCACTTGTTCCCAGTGCACGCCCTGATCGCGGTCACCGCGTCCTTGGGTGTACCAGCCCACCCGAATGATCACCCGCCGGGGGTTCAAAGGTTCGTCCAGATCCACCACCACGCGTCCGCTGAGGGTTCCGCCGACAGGGCGGCAATTGGCCCATTGAGGGTCGTCCCAAGGCCCAGGATCCAGCACGATCTCCACTTTTGGCTGTGCCACGGATTGCTCTCCTTCTTAAGCTTGCACCCGGCCTGGAGCCACTTGCAGTGAGTATTCGGCCCGAAAGTCCGGCCAGCCCGCTATGGAAGTGTGAACCTTCAGCTTCCACTGAATTTCGTTCCACTGAGCGTGAAAGGAGTGCATGGCATCTTCGGGGATATGAAAAACGGCTTCTTCTTCCAGCACATCGCCCCCCTGGACGGCTTGGGCGGAGAACAACTCCTGCTTTTCCTCCAAAACGGTTTTGCGGTCTGTGTAGGTGGAGGTGCCGCGACGGTATCGGGCCACTTCTTCGCAAAGCAGCGTCAAAGTCAGGGATTCCAATTGACAGGCGGCTTTGAAGGGTTGCCGCACCAGCACGGTGAACTGTTCACCCAAGAAGAGGGGCTGGGCCGAGACGACCAGGTCCGGAGGAGCGACTTTGCTTCGGGCCAGCAGTCCCGCTACCCCAATCCCTGACAATCCTAATCCCACCACCGAAAACAACGCCGGAAACACATAGGCCAACAAGAATCCCTCCTCGTGCACCATCCAGAACCAGAATCCCCCTGCACCCAGCAGTCCTAGCCCTATGAGTAGCAGCACGATTTCGGCCACCGGGCCCGGCTTGTCCAAACTCACTTGGGTTTGTCGGCCCTGGCTGGGACTGGGAAAGACCGGTTTGACTCGGGAAGAACTAGAACTTGCAGACAAGAGTTGGATTTGAGAACTCATGGAACCTACTTAGGATCAAGCGAGGAGGCGTGCACTTTTCCCGGAGCCACAAGCAATTCAAATTGTTCTGCATACGATCCCCACCCGACAAGATCAACTTCCAACTCCAATTGCCAAATCACCTGGTTGCTGGGAGCGTGAAATGTGTGCATGGCTTCAAAAGGAATCTGAAACCAAACCGTTTTGTTCAACTCGGTTCCCCAAGGGAAACGCTGTTGACTAAATAGCACTTGCTCTTGGCTCCAGACTTGTTGTTCGTGGCGTTGGGGGGCATCCGGTCCCGGGAGCCAAGTCCGCTCAAAGCACCGGAGAGCCAAGCGGACATGGTTAACATAGCCGCCCAGTCGCAGCGGCTGCTCGTAGCGCACCCAAAAACGCTGTCCCAGGACCAACGGCTCTTTTTCTATCACCAGCCGGGGTTGGCCCACCCCTCGCCCCCGAACTCCCTGTACCACCATGCGCCCGGCCAGCAGGAGGATGCCAGCGGTGGCCAATCGTCCCAAGGTCCGATCCACCACTCCCGCCCGAGGTGCCAACCAACCATACCACACTCCCGTGCTCAAGCCCAAAAAGCTCAACACCAAAACATAGCTAACCCGCACCGGGGGATAGCCTTCCAGGGGTACCTGGTAGGCCTCGGGCCCGTGAGGGTCGGGATACAATCTCCCCCAGTGGGAGCAGCCTTCTGAGGTGCTCGGAACAACTCGAGACTGCAAGGATTCCATACCACCGAAGCTTGAACACCCAAGTCTTCCACTGCCAGCCTGATTGCATGTTACCATTAGCAGGAGGGAGTTAAAAATCCAAAGCTCTTTTCGGCCTTGGCAGTTCGCTTCGCCCAAGCTTGGGTTGCCAGTTGGCGGTTCCTGCCGGAAGGCGAGGATGGACGAAGCCAGGGATTCGGAAGGCAGGTTCCGGTGGAACCCTGGGGAGGGCAAGCCTTCGAACTTTTCCATCCGGATGGCTTTGTCGTTTTGCCAAGTAAAGAGTTTTTCTGAAGCAGCCAGCGGGAAAAAGAATGAGCCCCGGCGCAGGGCGCGGAGAACACCGGGGCTCGGCGGGGCAAGCGACTTGCACTGATTTAGCTGAATAGTTCCTTGATCACCTTGCCGCCGTTGGCGATCTTCATCGGACGGCCATTGTTGCTGGTGAAGGTGGTGGACAGGGGGATACCCAAGGCTTTGATCACCGTGGCCATGAGGTCTTCGGCCGTGTAGGGTTCGGTTTCCACTCGGGTACCATCCTGGTTGGTAGCTCCCACGGCAATACCACCTTTGAGCCCACAGCCACCAACAACCACACTCCAAGCCCGAGCATAGTGATCACGCCCTGCGTTGGCGTTGATCCGTGGCGTGCGTCCAAACTCGCCCATCCACAACACCACAGTGCTTTCCAACAGTCCTCGCTGGTGCAAGTCTTCAATCAGGGCGCTCATGGCCTGGTCCAGCTCGGGGAGTTTGTTATCGGCCAGGGTGGGGAAGATGTTCTGGTGGTTGTCCCAGCCACCCAAGGTCACTTCCACATAGGGAACGCCTACTTCCACAAGCCGTCGGGCCATGAGGCACCCTCGTCCGAAGTTGGTCCGACCGTAGCGTTCCTGCACGGCCTCAGGTTCTTTCTCCACCCGAAAAGCTTCCATCTGCTTGCTGGTCAAAAGGGACAGGGTTTTGTCCAGCACTTTGGCGTGGTCTCGGGCGGCCTGGCCGCGGTTTTGGGCAATGAAGCTCTTTTCCAAGGCGGCCAGCATGTACATCCGCTGCATCAGACGGTTCTGGTCCACATTCATCTTCAAATTGCGCACCCGACCGTTGGAATCCACCACAAACGGAGCATAGCTCATGCCCAAAAATCCTGGCCCTTCGCTGGGCCCTCCGATGGAAATAAACGGCGGGATTTCCAGATGCTTGGGCGTCAATTCGTGGGCAATTACGGCCCCGTAGCTTGGATGCTTGATGTTGGGATTGGGCACATAGCCCGTGTGCATGTAGTACCGCCCCCGGTTGTGATCTGCTTCGCGGGTATTCATGGAGCGGATGATGGCCAAGTGATGCATCACCTTGGCCAGCCGCGGCAAGTGCTCGCAAATCTGCACATCGCCGGAGGTGGAGATGGGCTTGAAGGGCCCTCCAGTGGGAGCACCGGGTTTGAGGTCCCAAAGGTCAATCGTGCTAGGGCCACCACCCATCCAGAGCACGATACAAGCTTTGTTTTTCTTTTTCATGTCTTGGGCATGGGCACGGATGGATTCGCCCAACATCATGGCCGGAGTGCTCAAGGCGCTGGCAGCGGCCAAGTGACGCAGGAAGTGGCGGCGGCTCATGCCTCGGGGTGTACGGAACATGGTCTGAACTCCTTCTTTCGTGCGGAGAGTCTTCTCGTGCTCAGGGAACCCATCAGTGCTGCAAAATGAACTCATTGGAGTTCAACAG
>JAJRRR010000408.1 GCA_024279285.1 Planctomycetota bacterium | reverse complement strand
GTCTTCCTGGGGTGCCTGGTAGGGGCGGGAGTATTTGAACGGAAACTCCAGCGTGTCTTCTCGATAGCGCCTCAGGATTTCCCGGAACTCTTCATATGCTTGTTCCCGTTCTTCCTCTTCCCATCTCCCCACAAACTGCCCTTTTCCGGTAAACCAGCTCCAGGAATACCGCACAGGGGCCAAGCGAGGCAAGCGTTTTTGGAGGATTTCTCCGCTGGGGCCGGTCGCTTCCCCCTCGAAAGTATAGAACCGTACTCGGCCGGAGGCCGGATCGTGGGCGACTTGCGACCTGCGACTTGCGTGTAACGCCTTGCGACCTGCGGTGTGCGGCGCCTGAAAGTAGGCGCTGGTTCCCGCTTCGGCGCTTGGGTGAAAGTGGCCACCTGATTTTGGACTTCCTCCACCCAAGTCCCCAGGTCTTCCAAGCCCTCTAGGTCCCAAGCCTCAGGCATCCATTCCCCCAGACCTCCAAGGCCACCGGTGCAGCTTGCGGATGGAGTTTCCGCTTTGGGCATGAGGGCGACGGGGAATGGGGAAGGATCAGTACCGGTCTTGGCCGCCAAGGAGCTTTTCTTCCACGCGGTCGGCTTGCCAGGCCACGGCGCTGAGGGTGCGGCTCACTTCCAGGGCGTCGAGTGTGCTGGCCAGCAAGTTGGCCACCAAAGCCACCATTTCGGACCCATTGGCCTTGATCACCGCAAAGGCACCGTGGGCCAATCGGGTATTGTAGCGCAGCAGTTGCATGGCGTTGCGTTGGGTGGCCGGACCGCAGTAGGAGAAAAAGCTCACCAGCGGGTCGCCTTCGGCGTCCTTGCGGTTGAAGAAGATATGAACCACCTGTTTGCGTGTGGAGCCTACGGGAACCGTCACGCGCCAGTGGTCGCCGTTTTCCTGCAAAGCGTAGCCAGCGGCTTGAACCACCTGGCGGACCAGTTGTTTGGGATCAGGAGTTTTTTCCGGGGAGGTTTCGGAGGCGGGGGGGGCCAGATCATCAAAGCTGACCGCGGCTCCGGTGGGAGTGACCGCAGGCGTGGCCGGGGTGGGCGATGGCGGAGGGGGAGGAGCGGGGTTGCCGGTTCCCCCCGAAGGGGCCGAGCCCGAAGCGCCCGATTGACGCATGGCTTGCTGGATCATCTGAGGCATCATCATGCCAAATCCTGCCCCCAAGCCCATGCCCATCGCTCCGGCTTCTCCACCACCGCGTTGTGCCAGTTGGTACATGGAGTTGGCAACCTGATATTGCATGTATTGGTTCAAGTTGCCCACGGCTCCCATGGCCGCGCGCTGGTCAATGGCTTTTTGGACTTCCTCGGGCGGAGTGATGGCATTGATGAAAAAGTCCACCAGCTCCAAGCCGTATTTGTTGAACTCCTCGGACACCTTGGCCTGAGTGCCGGTGGCAATTTCGTCATACTTGGCCGCCAGGTCCATCACCCCTATGCCCAAGGAACCCAGTAAATCGGCCAGTCGGGCGGTGATCAAGTCTTTGAGGAAATCGGTGATTTCCTCGGTGGTGAACTTTCCCTGGGTTCCAACCAAGGTGTTGAGCAGGACCACGGAGTCCACCACGCGGAAGGAGTACTTTCCAAAAGCCCGAAGCCGAACCAAGCCGAACTCCCGATCCCGAAGCGGAATCGGCTGTCGCGTGCCCCAACGCTGATCCACGAAAGTGTGCTTGGCGATGAAATAGACCTGGGCTTGAAACGGGGAGCGTTCCCAAGGGATAGTCAGCAGCCGGGTGATGAGGGGGACATTGGCCGTGGTGAGGGTATAACGGCCTGGACCAAAGCGGTCCATGGCCTTTCCGTCCCGAAAGAACACCGCCTCCTGGTTCTCGTGAACGATCAACTGGGCGCCGTACTTGATGTCGGCCGATCCTTCCGGCGGGATGCGGTGCACCAAAGTGCGGTTGGTTTCATCAAAGAACTGAATCACTTCCAAACGGATGCCCATGATCAGCTCCTCCCCAAATTGAGTGTTCCGCGAAGCCAAGTGTGCAGAAAACCGCTAAGCCAGTCCTTGCAAAATCTGGCATCGTCCGTCCCAATGGCGATGCAGTTCGTCCAGCCGGGTTGCCAGTTGGTTCAAGCGCTCCTGCCACTGAGGGCTTTGGGCCGTAAGGGGTTCGCATAAGACTGTTAGTTCTTGGGCAAGCTGGGCCACGGAAGCGTCGTGTTCATACACCCGGTCCAAGGTTTCTTCGGTCACTTGGACCAAGTCAAAAAAACCACTGTAGCCGTGCACGGCTCCCTGGACTCGGGCCAGGAGGTGATCGGTTCGGGTGGTCAGTGCCTGAATCTGGCCCAGGGAGTCCAGTTGGCCTTGTTGGGTAAGCTCTTGGGCTAGACGCTGGAGCCGCTGGCGGAAGCGCTGAAGCTGATCAGCAATCCACTGCCGAAGCAACTGATCGGCTTCGCGGCGGTATTCCTTTTCCAAGTAGCCGCGAAAGCCCGGGATGTGTCGCAACACGGTCTCCAACCAGCCACGCTGGCGGAAGTGCTCTCGTGGATCGGGCATCGGCTGTCCCCCTGGTGGTGAAAGCAGTAGCTATGATAGCCGGTTTGGGCCGGGTTCCCAACGCCTGCGGCCCGATTTCACAAAAGGTGATTCGTCACAGAGGAGGGATTCTTGCAAGTTTCCCCAACCGAGTCTTCGGAGTGCTAGCAAGGGGGGTGGCGTCTGGGGTTTACCCTGTTGGGGGAAATTGCCTACTATCCGGCACTTCCAGAGCTGGACGACCAGATAAGCGAACTGTCCCTTTGGGCACGCAAGCTGGGGAGAGACTGAGGCGCGCCGATGTGTGGCATCATAGGCTATGTGGGTCACCAGCCTGCTGCGGATGTGCTGGTGCAAGGGCTACGCCGGTTGGAGTATCGCGGCTACGACAGCGCGGGAGTGGCAGTGGTCTCTCCCCAAGGGGAGCTACAGGTGGTTAAGGCCACCGGGCGGATTGACCACTTGGCGGCCAAGTTGGCTCACACGCCGCCTCGGGGGAGTTGTGGGATTGGGCACACGCGTTGGGCCACCCACGGTGCTCCAGCCGATGTCAACGCCCACCCGCACTTGGGCGGGGACGGTTTGTTGGCCGTGGTCCACAACGGCGTGATTGAAAACCACCAGGAACTGAAAGCTCAACTTGAAAGCGAAGGCTTCCGCTTCCGTTCCGAGACCGACACGGAAGTCCTTGCCCACCTGATCGCCCGGGAGTGGGAAGCCCTTTCGGTGAGCCAGCCTCTGGAAAAGGAGCCTTCAGCCCTAGTGGTTCAACAGCGGTTGGTGCAAGCGGTGCAGCGAGCGTTGAGCCAGGTGCAAGGGACCTTCGGACTGGCGGTGGTGCTGCGGGGGCATCCGGAGCTGATCCTGGCTGCCCGACGCGGAAGCCCCTTGGTGGTGGGCATCGGCCAAGGGGAGCATTTTCTGGCCAGCGATGCCGTGTGTCTGGCTCCGTGGACTCAGCAGATCGTCTTTCTGGCCGATCACGAGTTGGCCGTCATCACCGCCCAGGGGTTTCGCATCATTCACCGCGACACGGGCCAGGTCACGCCACAGATTCAGCACTTGGGTTTGGAAGCTTCCAGCGTGGAGCGTGGGCCTTATCCCCATTTCATGCTCAAGGAAATCTACGAGCAGCCTGAGGCCCTGCGAAACACCATGCGAGGCCGCCTGGACCTGGAATCCGCTACAGCCCATTTCGGAGGGCTCAATCTCACCCCAAGCCAACTACGCAATGTGCGGCGGATTGTGATGACCGGCTGCGGCACCAGTTGGCACGCGGCCCTGGTGGGCGAGTATTTGATTGAGCAACTCGCCCGACTCCCCGTGGAAGTGGAATACGCTAGCGAGCTTCGCTATCGAAATCCTCCGCTGGAGCCGGGCACGCTACTTTTTGCCATCACCCAAAGTGGGGAAACTGCCGACACCCTGGCAGCGTTACGCGAAATCAAACGCAAAGGCCATCCCACGCTGGCCATTTGCAATGTGGTGGGAAGCTCCATTGCCCAGGAAGCCGACGGAGGGATTTACCTGCACGCTGGCCCGGAGATCGGTGTGGCTTCCACCAAGGCGTTCACGGCTCAATGTGTGGCCCTGGCCCTGCTGGCCCTGTACTTTGGCCGCCTGCGCGATTTGAGTTTCACCCAGGGATTGGAGATCATCGGCCATTTGCAACGCTTGCCCGTGGCTGTTCAAAAGGCTTTGGAATGCGATGAGGTGGTTCGGGAGATTGCCCGGCGGTTCCAGCACTGTCGGAACTTTTTGTACCTGGGCCGGCAGTACCAGTTCCCGGTGGCCCTGGAAGGTGCATTGAAGCTGAAAGAAATCAGCTACATCCACGCCGAAGGCTATCCGGCGGCCGAAATGAAGCATGGACCCATCGCCCTGGTGGATGAAGAAACTCCCAGCGTGTTTTTGATTCCTCGGGACCATGTTTACGACAAGGTGCTGGCCAACCTGGAGGAGATCAAAGCCCGAGGAGGGCCTATCCTCGCCGTGGTCACCCAGGGAGACGAGCGTGCAGCCGCTTTGGCCGATGCCGTGATTGAAGTGCCCGAAGTGGTGGAATACCTCCAACCGGTGGTGATGGTGGTGCCGCTTCAGTTGCTGGCCTATCACATTGCCGTGTTGCGAGGGTGTGATGTGGATAAGCCCCGAAACCTGGCCAAAAGCGTCACCGTGGAATAGCCAGACAAAAGCGCAATGAAATGGTTGTTCAACGCGGCCTATGGATTAGCCTTGGCGGGAGCTAGTCCGCGGATTCTTTATCGCCGGATGGTTTATGGCCGGTACAAGCGTGGCTGGAGCCAGCGACTTTGGGGTCAGGTGCCCCTGGGCTCCCGTCGTTGTCCCAGAGTGTGGTTCCATGCCGTCAGCGTGGGCGAGGTGAACCTGCTCCGGCCCTTGTTCGCTTGGCTCCAGGAACATCACCCGCATTGGGAGTTGGTCCTTTCCACCGGAACCGATGCCGGCTACGATCTGGCCCAAAAGCTCTTTCCCCACCTGACGGTGTTTTTTGCTCCCTGGGACTTTTCCTGGGCGGTGAGTCGGGCCTTGCAGCGCCTTGATCCCCAACTGCTGGTGCTGGTGGAGTTGGAGCTGTGGCCTCAGTTGATTCATCAGGCTCATGCTCGGCAAGTTCCGGTGGCGGTGATCAATGGGCGTTTGAGCCGGAGGAGCTTTCGGGGCTACAAGCTACTGGGACCTGTGGTTCGTCGCATGCTCGGGAAAGTGGCTTTGGTTGCAGCCCAAACGCCCGAGTATGCCCGGCGGTTCGTCGCCTTGGGGGCTGATCCGGCCCGGGTGCATGTGACCGGATCACTCAAGTTTGACGGAGTGGAAACAAACCGGAACAACCCTCACACCCAACGCTTGCGCCACCTGGCCCAAGTGCAACCCGGGCAAGTGGTCTTCCTGGCCGGAAGCACTCAAGCCGCAGAGGAACAAATGGCCCTGGAAGCTTTCCGCCGGGTGCGTAGGGAGTTTGATCTGCTCCGGTTGATCTTGGTTCCGCGGCACCCAGAGCGATTTGACCAAGTGGCCCGATGGCTCCAGGAGCAAGGCCAGCCGTTCTTGCGTCGAAGCCGGTTGAACCAGCCACCGCAGCACTGGAACCCGGAGTGCGTGTTGCTGGTCGACACCGTGGGGGAGCTTCGCCACTGGTGGGGAGTGGCCGATGTGGCGTTGGTGGGCGGAAGTTTCGGCTCCCGAGGAGGGCAAAACATGATTGAACCGGCCGCTTATGGGGCGGCGGTGTGTTTCGGGCCCCGAACGGAAAACTTCCGCGATGTCGTAGCTATGTTGCTAGAATGCCAAGGGGCCGTGGTGGTGCATTCTCAACAAGAATTGATGCAGTTCGTGCGTCGCTGCGTGCACCAGAGGGATTGGGCCAAGGAACTCGGCCAACGAGCCCGAAAACTTGTGCTCCAACAACAAGGAGCCACCCAGCAAACCGCAAATCTCCTGGTCAAACTGATGCAAACTTCCCCAGCTTCCGCAGCCCGGGCCGCATAGCACCTCTACGGAAATCCCACCCCAATGCCAAAGTGCACTCGGGGCCGGTAGTAATAAACCGGCGGGGGATAGGCCGGACAGCCCGGCACAACATAGTGCTCTTCCACGATGACCGGTCCTGGTCGGGGAGGAAGGGAAGAAGCCCGCGAAGTCCGGGGACCGGTGGCCTTCTGCGCGGCATTCATCACTGCCTCGGAAACTCCTTGTTTTTGCAAACGAATCAAGTCCGCTGGAGTCAATGGCCGCACCAGTCCGTGAATCTCTATGTGGGAAACAATCACCGACTCCGGAACTCCCGCTTGGCTCATGGCGATGATGTCTTCCACGCTGACGGCTCCTTGCGGGGCGCGTTGGCCCAGTCGGGCTTGGATTTCGGCGCGGTTTCGGGCATCAATTTCGTCCAAGGCCGAACCGATGGCCCCTCCAGTCAAAGCTCCCACGGCTCCGCCAATCAAAGCCCCTTGGCCGGTCTTGCCTACCTGATGCCCGATCATGGCACCTACGGCCGTGCCGCCTAGGGTGCCCAAAGCCGTTCCCGAGGCGGCATACGGACCACTGGTACACCCTCCTGCCCACAAAGCCATCACGCCCAACAGCCACCACGGAGCTGAGCTTGTTCCCAAAAGGCGGTGCATGCGCATGGGTTGGCTCCTTTTGTCCAATTTGCGCAAGCCACTTAGCTTTCCCGCTTGCAGACGCAGTTGGCAATCATTGCGGCTTTTGAGCAACATCGGCACGAGATGGTTTGAGCAAGCTGTTTTTCTGTCTCGAATTCGGTTCCAAGCTGCGTCTCTGAGGATGAAATCGGCGGTTGAACACCTGGGGATCGTAGGGGCTAGTTGTTGTGGCGGAGCCTGATGCCCCAGCATGTGGTGCTTCTTTGTTGCGATAGCCAACCGGCGTGGTTCGCTGAGTGCTTTTCTGGCTCGGGACTGAGGGAGGCGCTTGCTTGCCTTGGTTTGAGGCAGCCGAAGGCTTGGGCAAGTGGGGATTTTGCGAAGGTGAGGGAGAGCCAGCCGGAGGTTGAGCTAGTTTTTCCAGCCAGCGCCGCAGCGTCCTTGCGGTGTGCTTGTCCAGGCCGTTGAACTGATATAGTCCGGTGGACCCGTGGGGCGTGAGAGCCATTTTGAGCAACAGGCTTCGCTCCACCTGAGCCTGATTCACCCAGCGCAACACTGAAGCCAGATTGTGCCGCACCACCCGAGGGCTCACCCGACCTCGGGAAGCCCGAATCAGCCCAAATCCCCCTTTTCTCCCACCTCCGTGACAACTGCCCGAGGCACACCGATTCTGCAAAATCCGGTGCACCGAAACCGTGAATTGCTCCACGGCTTCTGGAGGAAGCGTGCCAATGGGTGCCAAGGGAGGGGAGTGGCGAGCCTTTCGAGCCGGAGAGAAAGAGTCGGAGGGCAAGCCCCGTTTGGCAATGCTTGCCCCCTGCGACAGCAGGCGCAAGCGGCGCTGGAGCAGCTCCAGCCGGGGATGCCCAGAAGCCGTGCGACGCACCTGATCAAGCAGCCATTGGGCCTGCCGGATCAATCCTTCGTCCACGCACCATTGAGCCAGTTCCAGCTGTCCATGCACATCACCGGGTAACAGTTGCGCCAAACGATACCGGAAACACTCTTCCAGGGAGTTGCAGATGCGCTCCACTTGATCGCTGCGCAGTTGAATCTCTCCGCGGGGAAGTGCGACATAAATATAGTTTCCTTCTTGCACCACTTTTCCTTTGAGTGTGGTGCCATTGCGCAACAAGACAACTTGTTCGGCTTGGGCTCTTGCAGGGGCAGAGCCCGGTCCAAACAGGATCAGTCCCAGCAGCAAGGTTTGGGCAGCGAGTCGTTGCATGGCCTGGCTACAGTAGGGAGTTCCGCCCCGAGGGTCAAGATCACTGGGAATCCTGCTTCTGGCCAGGTTGCGCCCAGTCGTTTCGGTTGCGGATACTTCCAGCCGAAATCACACAAAAAGTTTTTTTAGGCTGTTTGAGGTGGCAAAATAGACAGCAACGGTTTCCATTTCTGTTCCCTCTCGTGAGCGGCTTGTTTGACAAGGAGGGAGCGGGTTCATGGCTCGTCGGCGGATTCGGGTGGAGGTGCGTGGAATCGTCCAAGGGGTAGGATTCCGCCCCTTTGTGTACAACCTAGCCTTACGCCATGGACTGGTTGGATTTGTGCGAAACCACAGCTCAGGCGTCAGCATAGAAGCCGAAGGCAAACCAGAGGACCTGGAAGCGTTCTTGCATGCTTTGAAACACCATCCACCACCGGCCGCTCAAATAGACTGGGTGGGTGTGGAAAGCGTAGCGTTGCAAGGGGAGTCCCAGTTCCGCATCGAGCACAGCCAAGTCCAAGCGGCGGCCAGTACGCCCATCTCCCCGGATCTGGCCACTTGTCAGGAGTGCTTGCGGGAGTTTTCGGATCCTCGAGACCGTCGTTTCCGGTATCCGTTCATCAACTGCACGAACTGTGGTCCTAGATACACCATAGTCCGGGACATTCCTTATGATCGGCCCAACACGACCATGGCCAGTTTCCGGATGTGCCGACAGTGCCAGCAGGAGTATGAGGATCCGAGCAATCGTCGCTATCATGCCCAACCCAATGCGTGTGCCCGATGTGGCCCTCAGGTGTGGTTCGTCTGGGCCCAGGCTCCCAAGACGCAATTTTTGGCCCCTTCCGGAGATGTTCCCCGAGGCCAGGAAGCCGTGGAGGAGTTTCACCGGTTGATAGATCAAGGGGGGATCGTGGCAGTCAAGGGGATAGGAGGTTTTCACTTGGCATGTTTGGCCACGGAGGACCGGGCATTGGCCACTTTGCGTCGGCGAAAAGGGCGAGTGGACAAACCGTTTGCTCTTATGGTGCCCGATCTGCCCACGGCACATCGCTTGGCTCAAATCAGCCCCGACGAAGAACGCCTCCTGTGCAGCGTGGCCCGGCCCATCGTCCTGCTGCGACGAAAAGTCCATGCGGAAGTTTCGCCCTTGGTGGCCCCTAATAACCCGTTTCTGGGCATCATGCTGCCCTATTCGGCGTTGCATGTGTTGCTGTTGGAGGGTCGGGTGTTGGTGATGACCTCGGGCAACCGCAGCGAAGAGCCTATTGCCCGAACCAACACCGAAGCTTTTGATCGCCTGCGTTGTCTGGCCGATGCATTCTTGCTTCACGATCGGGAAATTTTTGTGGTGTGTGACGATTCGGTGACTCGGGTTTTTCGTGGGGTGGAACTTCCGGTGCGTCGTTCCCGAGGCTACGCTCCCATGCCAATCCGTCTCGCCCAAAATGCACCGCCGGTTCTGGCCGTGGGAGGAGAACTGAAGGCTACCTTTTGCATCACCAAAGGGCCCTATGCCTACATGAGCCCGCATGTGGGAGACATGGGCAATCTGGAAACCCTCCAGGCTCTGCAACGGGCGGTAGAGCATTTTTTGCGGCTGTTTCGCGTTCAGCCGCAATGGATTGCCTGCGACATGCACCCAGGCTACCTGTCCACCCATTGGGCCAAGCAGTTTGCCCTCGCTCACAATCTGCCTTTGCTGGAAGTCCAGCACCATCATGCCCATGTGGCCGGAACCTTGCTGGAGTACCAAGTTGATCCTTCGGAAGAAGTGTTGGGGGTGAGTTTTGACGGTACAGGTTTTGGGACCGATGGAGCGATCTGGGGAGGAGAGTTTTTGCTGGCCACATGGGGCAGGTTCCGTCGCGTGGCTCAGTTGAAGTACATCCCTTTGCCCGGAGGAGATGCTGCCATCCGTCATCCTTGGCGCGTAGCTTTGGCTCATCTTTGGGCATCCGGTGTACCTTGGTATGAGAATCTTCCACCGGTCAAAGTGGCCACCTCTGCCCAGCGAAAAGTGCTGCTTCAACAGCTTCAAGAGAATCTCAACTGTGTGCCCACTAGCAGCATGGGCAGGTTGTTTGATGCTGTAGCTGCCCTGTTGGGGGTGCGTCAGACGGTCAGCTACGAAGCCCAAGCCGCCATGGAAATGGAAGCATTGTGCACCAACTTGGAAGAGATGTCTCCTTACCCGTTTGAGTTCACCACCCAATCCGTGCCGTGGCAACTGGACCCCCAACCCATGTGGAAAACTCTCGTCCAGGAAACTCTCGCGGGAAAATCTCCCCAATGGATGGCCACTCGGTTCCATCGCACGGTGGGCCAGATGATTTTGGAAATCTGTCAAAGAGTTCACCAGCAGTGGGGAGTTCGCACGGTGGTATTGAGCGGGGGAGTGTTTCAAAATGTGACTCTGCTCCACTTTGTCGTTGATCGCTTGGAGCACCAGGGATTTCGCGTCTTGGTGCCCCGACAAGTGCCGCCTAACGATGGTGGTCTAGCCTTAGGTCAGGTGGCCGTAGCTCTGGCCCGACTCCATGAGCTTTCCGCCTCTCCTTCTAGAGCCAAGGATAGCAAATGAGCACTTCTACCGGCCCTGACGAACAAATGCTTTCCCGCAAAGATGATAAATGTCCGTGCCGTTTTTATCGGAGGCGAACCAGCGATCAGGAACTAGATGTCTGGCAGGGGCGAGTTGTCTTCGGTAGGACACTACAAGCCCAACTGAATCAGCACTCCGCAAACCAGCACTGCGGCTCCAGCCAAGGCATGGGAGAACCGTTCCAAGGGAACCCAGCTTATGCGCTGAAGTCCCCAACTCAGCGCCGATACGGCTGCCAACATGACTGCTAAAGTGGCTACCGAAAACGCCACCACCACGGCCACTACCAGCCACGGTTGGGCTTGGGCCGCCGGATAAATCAGCAGCGGAATCAGCGGCTCGCAAGGCCCAAATGCAAATATGACAAACAGCACCCAAGCAGTGAGCCAATTAGCATCCCGAGGGTCGTCAAAAGGCGGTTCGTGCACATGCAGATGCTCGGCATCATGAATGTGTTCGTGGCAGTGGAAAGTTCCATCGGCGTGCATGTGCCAATGACAGTGGGGACGATTGCGCACCGCTTGCACCATCCCCCAGCTCAAATAGGCCAAACCGAACCCGATCAGGAGCCATCCGGCCACTTCTCCCCGAGTGGATTCCAACCATTCCAGCCCGCTGAGCATCCATCCCAGGCACACGCCCAGCAGCCCTAACACTACAGAACTTGCCACATGGGCCAAACCGCAGAGAAAAGTCACCAGGAGCGTGCGCCGCAGGGACCATCGCCCGGCTCGGGCCATGGCGGCAAAGGGCACATAGTGATCCGGACCCAAGGCCGTGTGCACGATTCCCAAGGAAACCGCCGTCAGAAGCAATGCTGTAGCTGAAGATGACACCCCGCAGAACTCCTCCTACTCCGCGTTGAAGATCGTCATGATTCTGAAGCAGACCGAAGGCAAAGAAAATAGCATGTTCATGCCATTGCCTGGGTGGCCCAGCTACCAGAGGTTATCAATAGGGCGATAGACCTTCTGGAGTTTTCAGGAGTGCGGTTCCATGACACCACTGACCACCCCTTGCCAACAAGAACTCCAGGATCGTTTGTCCGATCCTCTGGTCCAACAATCCTTGCTTCGGTTGGTGGAACACTTGGACACGCTCTCTTTTACCCTGGAGGCCTTGGATGGTTTTTTCCGTCGCGGGGAAACCATTTCGGACAATGTGTCCGAAAGCCTTCAGGAATTGCGTCACATTCGCATGGATGACTCAGGGGTGGGGGCATTGGTCAAGGAGGCTCCTCGGCTAGCCCGAACTGCCAGCCGTTTGGCTCAGACGGCAGCCCGAGCCGATCTAGATGCCTTGGAGCAGTCAAAACTGCTGGAACGTCTGACCCAGCCGCAAACCTTGGAACTGCTCAACCAGTTGTTGGACCGATTGCCCTTGCTTGTGATGGTGGTCCAGGGCCTGGACGAACTGCTTCGTCGCGGTGAAACGGTTGCGGATTCGTTGGGAGAATCCCTCCGTGAAGTGGTTCAGGGGCTTGCCCAAGTGGATCAGCCAGCTCTGGTCCAGACATTGCGCTTGCTTCCCCGATTGGTGGAAGTGGGCAATCGGCTGGTAGAGTCGGGGATCCTGGAGCAAGCATTCCCCAAGCTGGTTGAAGCCGGTCAACAAATGTTGGCATCCGGCATGTTAGACGCCGAGGTGGTTCGTACCCTAGGCCAACTGGGGAAAGCCCTGGCGGAAAGTTGTCGCGAAGCGCTTCAGCATCCCCCGGAGCCTATTGGTGGACTGTGGGGACTTTATCGGGCCACACGCGACCCGGAGATCCAGAAAGTGCTGGGCTTTCTGGTTGCTGTGGCCCGAGGGTTTTCACGCAAGGCCTTAAGCTGATGCACGAACTATCCGTTGCCTATCATCTGGTTCAATTGGTCACGCAACTGGCTTCCCAGCACGGGGGAGGCACGGTGGTGGCTTTGCATGTACGGCTGGGAGTGTTGTGCTGCGTGCACCGCGAAGCCTTGGAATTTTGCTACGAACTGGCTGCCCAGGGCACTTGCGCCGAAAACGCCCGACTAATTATCGAAGAAGTGCCTGTGGAAGTGTACTGCTCTGAATGTCAACAACAGTTTCAGTTGCAAAACATCCAGAAGTTTTCTTGCCCCCGTTGTGGAAAGCCCACTGCGGATATCCGTCGCGGAAAGGAACTGGAGCTGGTAAGCGTTGAGTTGGAGGATCAAGACCCTTTAGAATCTAAAGGAGACGAAGAAGATTCACAAACTCAACAAAGAGTGTTTTCGTAGTGACTTGCTGATTTCCGGGATACGGCCATGAGTCATGTTCCAAGGATTCTTGAAGTACGCACCAAAATTCTCAAAAAGAACGATGAGCTGGCGCGTCAGATGCGCCAGGAGTTTCTCCGGCTGGGAGTGTCGGTTGTCAATCTGGTTTCCAGCCCTGGTACAGGAAAAACCGAATTGCTCCAGCGCACCTTGCATGTCCTGCTCCAGCGCGGATTTTCCGTGGCGGCTGTGGTGGGAGACCTGGAAACGGATAACGACGCTCGGCGTCTTGCCCGATCAGGTGCCCCCGTTCGCCAAATTCAGACCCACGGTTGTTGCCACCTGGAAGCCCACATGGTGAAACAGCATCTCCAAGGCTGGAATTTGTCCGAAATTTCCTTTCTTTTTATTGAGAATATTGGTAACTTAGTATGTCCAGCTAGTTGGGACTTAGGAGAGTCCTTAAGGGTGGCCTTAATGTCTGTCACGGAAGGGGAAGACAAGCCATTGAAATATCCTGGGCTGTTCAACACAGCCGATGTAGTAGTGATCACCAAGACCGATCTGGCCCAAGCCTGTGAATTTGACCGACAACGGGCTTTGCAAAACATCCGAGCCGTTCGTCCTGGAGTCCCCGTGCTGGAGACTTCGGCCCGAAGCGGCGAAGGAATTCCCCAGTGGATTGAGTTCTTATGTCAACATCATCATCGGTGCCATTGTTCCCATCTGGCGTCCGCTCGGAAGAGCTGATTCCCTCACAAGCCGGAGAGCCCGCTGGCGATAAGGAAAGCTATTGGCAAGTCGTGCAGCACACCTTGGCCGGATGCCAGGGGACAGGGGGGGAACTGGTTGACTGGCACCATCAGTGGCGTCGCAGCTCTCAGCGCCTTGTCCAATTGTCAGCCGCTGCACGCGACATGGCCGAACAGCGCGATGCCCAACAACTGGCCCAGGTCCTGGCCTTCCACCTAGCCCAACTCCTCCATGTGGATTATTCCTGTGTGCATTTTTACAGCAATGATCAGCCCGACACCTCGGCCGCCTGTCGGGGCAGTTCACTGTGTGAACCCCAGCCTTATCGGTCTTTGGATCAGCTAATTCGTCGGGCTTTGAAAGAACACCGGCTAGTGAGGGAACATGCCACGGCTGCTCTCGCCCAGGACTGTTTGCACGAGGCTTTGGTAGTTCCTGTCATGGGAATGCACCGCAAGGTGATTGCCACTTTGGCCGGGGCCAACAAGAAGCTGGAAGCTCCCTTGGGTCCGGAGGACATCCAGGCGGCGGTGTGCTTGGCACGCATGGCTTCGGCAGCGGTGGATCGGGCCAGGCTGTTCCAACGACTGCACGAATGGTCCCAGTCGCTGGAAATGCTCTTGTCCTTCAACGCCACGGTCAACCAACAACTCGAACCGGAGCAACTGGTGCGCCAATTGCTGGAAAACGCTACTCGGTTTTTGAAGGCTGACGGGGGTTTAGTGGGACTGGCCGTGGAGCCCAGTCAAGGGCATCCTCCGGCAATGCAATGCGTAGGTCATTGGCAGCAGGGTCAGTGGCGAAGTTGGCAGCGGCGTTGGGGACCTGAGGAAGGAATTCCCGGTTTCGTACTCGTAAGCCAGTTCCCTTACTTTGCCAACGATTATCCCAACGATCCCTTGGCCGATCCGGAATTGGCCGCTCGATTTGGTATCCGCCGCAGTGTCTGTGTGCCGATCAAAAACTGCCAGGAGAAAGTGCTGGGATTTTTTGAACTTCATCGCCGTGAAGGCGAGGCGGAATTCACCTGGCTGGATGCCGCATTCCTGGAATCGTTGGGCAACACTGCTGCCGTGGCCATTGAAAATGTCCGATTGCTCCGCTCCTTGGAAGCGCGCAACCAGGAAATCAAACGTCTCTCGGCCCAGTATATGCACCGCCTGGAGGAAGAACGGCGTTCCATCTCACGAGAGTTGCACGATGAGGCCGGGCAGGTGCTGATCGGGCTTAAACTAGGTATTCAGGTCCTATCGGGTTTGCTCCCTGCCGAAGCCCGAGATGCCCAAGAACATCTCCAGCGACTTCGCCATCAGGTCAACGAAGCCGCTGCCCGAATCAAAGAACTGGCCACCCGATTGCGACCCCCGGCCCTGGACGAGTTAGGGTTTGAAGCAGCCTTGCACCAATTGGCCGCTGAGTGCCGTCAAAGAATGGGCTTGATTGTGGATGTCCACATTCAGGGAAACGCTCGCGTGCCTAGCGAAGCGGCCACATCACTTTTTCGCATTGTGCAGGAAGCCCTCACGAATGTCTCCAAGCATGCGGGAACCAACAAAGCCAGAATCCACCTGACCACCGGCTCCCAAATCCTGCTGGTCATCTCCGACCAAGGCAAAGGGTTTGACCCCTCTCAGCGAGGCCAGGGATTGGGGCTGCTGGGTATCCAAGAGCGAGTCAAGTTGCTAGGTGGACAACTGGTTGTACATTCCCGACCTGGGGCTGGCACTCGGTTGGAAGTCAGGATACCCAACCATGCGCAAGATACGCATTCTGTTGGCTGACGATCACAACATCGTCCGTCAAGGAATGGCTGCTTTGCTGACCCAGTGCGGCTATGAGGTGGTCGCTCAGGCCACCGATGGTCAGGAAGCCGTGGAACTAGGGGTGCAATACTCTCAACGAGCTCATCTGATGATTTTGGATTTGGCCATGCCTCGGCTGGGAGGACTGGAGGTTATTGCCCAATTAAGAAAAAAACGTGTTCGTATGGCTCTGTTGGTCCTCTCCATGTACGATGATGTCCAATTCGTGGCCCGAGCACTCAAACTCGGTGCCAACGGCTATCTGCTTAAGCATGCCATGGACGAAGAACTCTTCTGTGCCATTGATGCCGTCGTGCAGGGGGAACGGTATATCAGTCGGGCCATTGATCAGAGTTTGGTGCTGCAATTTACCGTGGAGGATG
>JAJRRR010000407.1 GCA_024279285.1 Planctomycetota bacterium | reverse complement strand
TCTTCCAGCGGTTTGACACGCTCGCCGATGATCCAGAAGCCCAAGAAACCGCCCAGGGCTGCTGCACCGATCAGAGCCAGCCAAGGGGCCCAGGGAGCGTAGTGTCCCAGGGACTCAAACCACACTCCGCCTACCAAGGCCAGTCCCAGTGCGGCTCCGGCCACCGTGGCGGCCCAACGCATCCAAGGCCGAGCGTCCAATCGGGCAAAGAAAATCCGGCTCAAAAGCGGAACCAAAGTCACGGCCACAATCAAACTGGCGATCAGGGAGAAGGTTTTTGTCCAGGCCAAAGGACTGAAAAGCCGATAGTCGCGCCCGCTGAGGAAAAACACAGGCAGGAAGCTCACCACCGTGGTGCTCACGCCGGTAATGACCGCAGGGATCACTTCCACGGCGGCCTCATAGATGACCTGGAGCCGCTGTTCTCGGGAGCCACTGCCTCGGGCTTCCCATTCGGCCAAGTGGCGATAGATGTTTTCCGAAACGATGATGCCCATGTCCACCATGGTGCCAATGGCGATGGCAATGCCGGCCAACGACATGATGTTGGCGTCCACCTGGAAGTGTTTCATGCCGATGAAGGCCATCAGCACTGCAATGGGCAAAGTGGATGCCACCACAATGCTTGCCCGAATGTGGAGCAAAAATAACACCACCACGACGATGGTGATCAGGATTTCCTCTTTGAGGGCGGTGGTTAAAGTGGCCACGGTTTCATCAATGAGCCAGGTGCGATCGTAGATGGGGATGATTTTTACACCACCCAGGTTGGGCTCAAGTTGCTTGATTTTTTCGCGGACTTTGCGGATCACATCCCGAGGGTTTTCGCCCAACCGCATCACGACCACCCCGCCGACAGCTTCGGAGCCGTTCAGATCCAGGGCGCCACGACGGAACTCAGGACCCAATTGGACTTGGCCTAAATCTTTGATCCGCACCGGCACGCCGCGTCGGGTGGCTACGACGGTTTGCTCGATTTCGCGCAAGGTTTCGGGCAAGGTTTTTCCTGAGCCGATGAAGCCGCGCCCTCGCAAGATGTGTTCCATGCCACCCACTTCTACGGTCTTGGCTCCCACATCGATGTTGCTTTGGCGCACAGCCTGGATGACCTGACGCAGCGTGATGTTGAAAAATCGCAGTTTGTCCGGGTCCAGTTCAATTTGGTACTGCCGCACATAGCCACCGATGGAGGCGACTTCGGCCACCTCGTTGATGGACTCCAGGGCATATTTGACGGTGAAGTCCTGGATGGAGCGTAATTCGGCCAGATCCATTCCGGGAGGACCTTGGAGCACATAGTAGAAAATCTGTCCCAACGCAGTGGCATCAGGACCCAGCTCGGGCGTGACTCCCGCGGGAAGCTTGCTGGCCACAGTGCTGAGCTGTTCGGCTACGCGGCTTCGGGCCCAATAAAGGTCCACATCATCGTCAAATGTCACCTGAACGAAGGAGAACCCGAACATGCTCTTGCCACGCACGCTGCGCGCCCCCGGGACGGATTGCAGGGCCACCGAGAGCGGATAGGTGATCTGGTCTTCTACATCCTTGGGCGAGCGACCGTTCCAAACGGTCAAAACGATCACCTGGTTGTCGCTCACATTGGGGATGGCGTCCATGGGCACATGAGTGGTGCAATACCATCCATAGACCACTACGGCTGCCGTGGCCAGCAGCATCAGCAGGCGTTCGCGGATGCAAAACCGAATGATATGGGCAAACATGGTTTAACCCTCGTCTGGGATTGGTAGGCTGGGATCAGTGGACATGCACCGGCTGGGCGGCTTGTTTGGGTTTGGAGCGTTTTTCTTTGCCCTTGGTTTTGGCCACCCGTTGGGGCACTGCGTCGGTGATCTGGTGTACTTCTTCCGCGCAGCGGAGCATCTTGTGGCCCCAGTAGGGATTAGCCGGTTTGTCATCCACCTGGAGCCAGTCTCCATAGCCACCTGGGACCATCGGGCAGAAGAAGTGCACCAGCCGAAGTGTCTTGCCCTCCACTCGCAAGCGGACTGCCAAGCGAAGCATGGCCCGAGAAAGCTTCTTGAGAGTCACCCGCGACTCGGCCAAAGTCTGGCCGATCATCTTTTCGGCTGCTTGGCGAGCCTGAATGGCGTAGCCGTGCACTTCCAGGGGCACTTGCGGATCGTGGCATAGTTGATCGGCCGCCTGGATGAGCTTGCGCAGGGTGTTCACTTCGACAGGCTTGTCATCTGCCAGCAGCTTCTGGGTGCGCAGGTAGGCTTGAAGAAGCTGCTCAAAAGCTTGGGCACTGCTTCCAGAAAGCACGGTGACCGAGGTGACTTCCAGCGGCAAGGGGCGGTTTTTGGGCGGTTCAACGCGAGTGGGATCAATGATGGAAGGTTTAAGCTGAAGCTGCATTTGGGAATCAATGAGGAAGTTGCCGCTTCGGGCCACATGCTCACCGGGAGCAATGCCTTCCCAAACTACGATGGTTTCCTCATCCACCAGCGGTCCCAAAGTCACGCGGCGAATTTCGAAACGTCCCGGATCGGTCTCCACATAAACCACGCTGTGTCCCCCCACGGCCAGCACCGCATCGCGCGGAATGACCACCACCTTGGGATGCGGCACAGGCTGGTCGGCATAGCCCAACTCACGCGCCGGAACCAAGTCCACGCCGCAGATAGGACACTTGCCCGGCTCGTCGCGGATGATTTCAGGATGAACAGGAGAAATCCACTTTCCGGCCAACTCGGGGTCGTAGAGCTGTGGGGTTTCGTATCCTGGCGGAACCACCGGCACACGGATCGTCGCCACCGCATAGTCGCCCACTTTGAGCAGTCCCTCGGGATTGGGCAGCACGACGCGAACATCCACAGTGCGCGTCTTTTCATCAACCACCGGATCAATGAACGCCACGCGGCCCTGGAAGGAGCGTCCGGGAATGGACTGCACGGTGGCCTCCACACGCTGCCCGTAGCGGACCAACGCCGCTTCTTCTGGGTAAAGCTGCACTTGGAGCCACACGGTGGACAAGTCGGCCACTTCGTAAAGCACCTGGCCGGCTTTCACATATTGGCCTTCCAGCTTGGGCTTGCGGATCACCGTGCCAGCGATCGGGGAATAGAGCGTCACATGGGTCTGAGCCCGACCTTCTCGCAAAACCCGATCCACCTGTTCCGGCGTGAGTGCGAAGCGGACGATGAGCTTTTCCCGGGCTCCTTCGTACAGGCGTTGTTGGGTTTCCACCAGGCGTTGGAGTCCGGAGGCGCGGGCTTTTTGCAGGGCTTCCCAGGCGCGGAGCAATTCCACTTGGGCTGAATAGAGTTCGGGAGAGTAGATTTCGGCCAAAGCATATCCTTTGGGCACGAACATTCCGGTATAGTCGGCGTTGAGTTTTTCAATTCGCCCGTCCACATGAGAGGAAATGATGGCTTGTTTTCCTTCGTCAAAGTCCAGGAATCCCACACCGCGGATGACTCGGGTGACGGGTTTGAATTGGGCCACAGCGGTTTCAATTCCGGCGATGCGGCGTGCCAAGGGATCAATGATCACAGCCAGGGGGTCTTGATCACCCAAGCCCTTGTCGGTGGGCTCGAGTTTCATGCCGCACACGGGGCAACGGCCTGGCTTGGGCCGTGGAGGAGTGCACAGCATCGGGCAAACATACATCGTCGTGTCGCCTAGGGCCGATTGCTCTGCGGTTTCCGTCTCTTCCACTTTCAAGTATCCGGCGCGCTGCAACAGCCCTATGCCCACCATCACTCCAAAGAACGCAACCACCAACATCACCGGAAACAGCACCAGGCGAAACACGGCTGCTGCGGTGCGAAATATCGCTTTAAGCCATCCGCCCGAGCGTTCAGGGGTTTCCATCGGGGCGTCGACGGAGGTTTGTTCCGTGGCTTGGTTCATGGCGCAACCTGTGGCTGAAGTGGGAAAAGGGAATTAGGATTTCCTGCCAATTAGGCTCACCCAAGAACACCTTGCTTGAGCTGCACTCAAGACGGCATGGCGGCAAAGCTAGCTGCACACCCAAAGCAGTTCTACGCCGCCTTGGCAAGCTTTAACACCGCCACGAGCAAAGCAAGACATGAAGTGGGGAAGAAGTTGCCGGATCAGAACAAGAGAAAGCAACAAAACCTTGGCTGGTCGCAGACACGCCCACACAACAGCCCAGCCCGGCAACGAGAGTGCCCAGTTGAGGGCTTTTTTCATTTCCCAAGTTGGTTTGGGAAGGAGAACTCAAGGGCTGAGATGGCGAGCAGCAGCAGGAATTGCCCAACTGCTGAGAGCTTCCGCAGCCGCAGTGACAGCCTTGCGAGGCCACCGCACAGTGGGAATGCGTCCCTTCCGCTTGCTGGCAAAGACACAACGCTCCCCCACCGCTTACCACCCCAAGGGTGGCTACCCAGACCAGAACTTGGCGGATCAGGGGAGCCATCGTGCCTCTCCTGGAAGGGTTCTCTTTTTACTTTAGAGTCGGCCTGCTCAGGGGTCAAGCTTTGCTCCCTTTGCCTGCTCCTGACCACAGAGGCTCAGTGCCCGATCATAGACCACCTCTCCGCCCAGATAAACCCGGTGCACTTCCAAGTGGGCGTCCAGGAGCAACACATCGGCCCATTTGCCCACTTCCAGGGAGCCGATGCGGTCGTCCCAGCCAATCATCCTAGCCGGAACGAGGCTGGCCATCTGCACCACTTGCCACAGGGGGACATCCGTCTGGGCCCAAAAGGTGCGAACCATGTGGTCCATCCCAGAAGCACTGGAAGCCAAGCTTTTTCCATCCAGGGTGATACCCACCCCGTGCTGATGCACGAATGGCTCCCCACCTTCTTGCGGCCCGAACATGTATCGGCCCGGGGGCATCTCCAACGCCCGATTGCAATCCGTCACCAGAGCCAGTCGGTCGGGACCTTTGAGCTTCCAGGCCAGCTTGAGTAGCTCGGGAGCCAAATGACGACCGTCGGCAATCACCTCGGTGCTGAGCTGGTCAAAGTACAAAGCAGCTTCCAGCACTCCTCCACGCATGGGCCAAGGCTGACTGGGGCGTAGTTTGGTTTTGTCGCTCATGGCACAAAACAGATGGTCCACATGCTCAGCTCCCCAATCCAAGGCCGCAGCCACCTGGTGGAAAGTGGCCATGGAGTGCCCCAAATGGACTCGTATGCCTTGAGCCCGACACGCTCGCGCAAATAGCTCCGCCCCGGGAAGCTCCGGAGCCACACTGGCGATGCGAATCCAAGGGCCCCAACGCTGGAGCCACTTTTGATACTGTCGGGGATCTGGGCGACAGATGGGCTGCTTGGGATGGCATCCTCGGGCTTCAGGATGAAAGTAGGGCCCATACAAGTGAAGCCCCAACACACGCGCCCAAGGGCCCAATTCCCCTTGGGGCTCGTGAGGCCTGCGACTCTCCACCCAACGCCGACAGCACTCCAGAGCGGCTTCAATTTGTTCTGAAGCGGCGGCAGTGGTGGTGGGACAGCAACTTGTCGTTCCATGACGCAGGTGTACCTGGAGCACCGTGGACCAGGCTTCCTCGGTGGCATCCATAAAGTCCGCCCCGGCTCCCCCGTGCACATGCAGGTCCACAAAGCCTGGGGCCAGATACCAGCAGGCTTCCTCGCCGGGGGGCAAGGGGTCGGGTTCCACCGTGGCTGCTTCAGGGTATGCTTGGGCCAACTGGGCCTTGGGGCCTACCCAGCGAATGACTCCTTCGGAAGCTACCACTGCTCCCTCGGGCAGAATGCCCTCGGGAAGCACCACACGGCCAGTCAACACGCGCAAGGACATAAGCGATCGGTTGTTTTCCGTGGAGGGCTTGAGCTTTCCGAATCGGAGTTGATAATACCACCGGCAAAAGCCCTTTGGCTAACCTTTTTGCTGCCTTCTGCTTCGCGAAGGTTCCCTCAGCAGCGAACCCTAGCAAGAAAGGAACTCGCCATGCCGCGATTGACCGTTGAAGGCGTGGGCACCTTTGAAGTGCCGCAAGGGAAACGCCTCGTGCTGGCCTTGGTGGACGAAGCCGGAGTGGATCAACTCCACGCCTGCGGTGGTCGGGCCCGATGCACCACCTGCCGTGTGGAGTTCGTTGAAGGCGAGCCGGAACAAATGACTGCTGCAGAACGCGAAACCCTCCAGGTGCGAGGGCTCTCCGGCGTGCGGCTTTCGTGCCAGATTCTTTGCGATCGGGACATGACCGTCCGGGTTATCAGCCGCCTGGAAGGCAGTGGGCGCAAGGACCCTGGTCCCCGGCCCGCTGATCAACTGGAACCTCAGCCCGTGCAATGGGTAGCCAAAGAATAACTTGCGCCGTGCGTCCTGCGGCGCGCGGCGTCTGAACGGACACGCTGGTTGTTATATTGGAGGCCGATGCAAGGGGACGCCGCTTCTCTTAAAATCTCCCCCAGCTGAAGCTAGAGGCTCGCCGGTGGTGGCGGCTGGCTGAAGCTGCGAACTTGCCCAGCACCCAAGACCCACCACCCAAGACTATTCATCACTTTGGCCCACCCCGCCAAAGCGGATGAGCAGATAAAGCAGCGTCAAAATTGCTTGGAGTGTGGCAGCCACATAGGTCCACGCGGCAGCAGAGAGGACATCGTCCACGGCTTCCATTTGCTCCTGGTCGGCCAGACCCAGCACGGCCAATTGCTGTTTGGCCCGAGCGCTGGCGTCAAACTCCACCGGCAGGTTGATCAACTGAAACACCACCACAGCCCCAAAGGCCAGAATCCCGAACCACAAAAGCGAAGGGATCTGAAACAAGGCTCCCAGAATGATCAGAATAAAGCTGGTGTTACCGCCAAAGGAAGCTGCCGGGACGGCCAAATTGCGTAGCACCAGGGGGGCATACTGAGTGGCGTGCTGCAGGGCGTGTCCGGCTTCGTGAGCGGCAATGCCGGCAGCAGCCATGTTGTAGCCCCGATACACGCCAGGGCTTAGCCGAAGCACTCGGGCTGCCGGGGCATAGTGGTCCGAAAGAAAACCCTCGGTTTCTTCAATCCCAACATCGTGCAGCCCTTGGGAGTCCAAGATCAACCGCGCCGCTTCGGCTCCACTCAGAGAGCAGGGCACCTGCGTAGCTTGCTGATAGGCAGCCTGAACACGGTATTGGGCCCAAATAGCCAACAACACCGCAGGAGCAATCATCAGCAGCCACAGGGGGTCCAGGAACATGGCTTTGGCCCTTTGTGGGGAAAGAGGCATCCGACAGCCGTGCCCCAGGAGGGCAGGATACTTCCTATTTTTTTATTTACGCCTTGGTGGCTTTCGGGGCAAGGGTGGCCGGGCTGGGGCAAGTCATGCTCAGGAAGGCCGGTCCACCAGGAGCACCAAGGCGGGCAACAGCAGCAAGTTGCCCAACACTCCAGCCAGCAAAGCCCCAGCAGCTAGCACGCCAAAGTAAATCAAAGGCACAAATTGACTTGTGGCCAGCACCCCAAAACCCACCACCAACGCCACCGTGGCAGCCAAAGCGGCTGTGCCCACCTGACGGTGCACCACAGATGCGGTTTCTTCCGGTCCTAGCCCTTGGCGACGCAAGCGACGGTAAGCACTCAAATAGTGGATGGAAGCATCAATGCCCAGCCCCAAGCTCACAGCGGCGATCATCACCGCACCCATGTTCAACTTCGCTTCCCATCCCAGCAGGTTCAAAAATCCCATCGCACCGCTCACAGCCACCACGGGCAGGACATTCGGGAGCAAAGAAATGATTGCAAAGGTCCAAGAGCCCAGGGCCAGTCGCATCCCCAGCAAAATGGCCACCAACGCCGCACCGAACATGAACCACTGCTGGGCCACTAAAGCGTGAATCAGATGAGCCAGCAGCACAAAATATCCCGTCACCACCGCCCCAGACTCGGAGCTTGAAGAAAACTCCTCTTGGCAAATCC
>JAJRRR010000406.1 GCA_024279285.1 Planctomycetota bacterium | reverse complement strand
GGCGATCATCACATCGGTGGCCCGTTTGATCCCATCAGCCAGCGATTCTCGGCAGCCGTAGAGATTGTCAAATTTGCTTTTGGTCACCGAATCGTTGACATTGATGGCCGGCACTTTGAGCTTGCCTTGTTGTTTCATTTGATAGAGCCGGTGCACTCCGGTAGTGGTTTCTTCGCTGATGCCGCGAATGCTGGGCAGCAGCTCCGGATGCTTCTCATGCACCAGGGCAGTCAGATCCCCTCCATCGTCCAGGATCATGTTCAGCGGCTTTCCGTCCGGGAAGGCGGTAAGGGTTTGCTCAATGCACCAGTAGAACTCCTCTTCGGTTTCCCCTTTCCAGGCGAACACGGGCACACCGGTGGCGGCGATGGCTGCTGCGGCGTGATCCTGGGTGGAGTAAATGTTGCAACTGCTCCAAGTGACCTCGGCTCCCAGCTCGCGCAAAGTTTCAATCAGCACGGCGGTTTCGATGGTCATGTGCAGACATCCGGCGATTCGGGCACCTTGGAGTGGTTTTTGAGGGCCGTATTTGCGGCGCAAGGCCATCAGACCCGGCATTTCGGCCTCGGCCAACCGGATTTCCCGACGCCCCCAGTCGGCCAGAGAGAGGTCCTTCACCTTGTAAGGGAGCCGCTTTTGGGTTGGGGCTTGCGACACCGCAGCACTCCTTGGTCAGGGGGAAAGTGACTCCACAGCCACCGGTGGTCCTTTTTAGTGTAGGTTTTTCCGCCTTGGGGCCAAGGGCACTTTGGAGCAAAAGACAGCCAGTTCTGGGCTTTACTGGAGGAAAAACAGGCCCAATCCCCATGCGTTGAACGCGGCATGAGCCACCACAGCCGGCAGGAGTCGTCGGGTCCGCTGATAGAGCAGTCCCAAAAAAACCCCCAGCACCCAGATCCCCGCCGGAGCTACCCCATGCCCCCAATGCGCCACTGCAAACACCGTGGCCGAAATCGCCACCGCCAACCATCCCGGCCACCAAGGCACCCGAGCATCACCGGACCGGGCAGACTCAGGGTCCGAGACCACTTGGGCCCAAAGGGGAGAGTTCGCAGAGGAACCAGCCGGTTCTTCTTCTGAAGAAGAGGACGCCTCGGGCAAGACAACTTCCGCGGATCGCTTGGCTAAGTTCATCAGGGCCGTTTCCGCCCAGGCTTGAAGCACCCCGCGAAACAAAAACTCCTCCACCAACGGAGCCACCACCACAACCGCAAACACCAGTGCCCCGGCGGTAAGCCACACCAGTGCCGGACCGTCTTGTTGAAAGTCCATTTCCTCCAATGCTTCCAGCAAGGGATGAAGCTCCTCATTTCCGGTTAGCATTTGAGCCAGGAAAAAAACGCCATAGACGGGCAGCACGGCCAGCAGAAAGATCAGTCCGCCCAACAGCACATCCTTGCGCCAATGGCTCAGGTTCCAGCCCATTTGAGTTTTGCGGGCACCCAGCGGCTGGAGCATGGAACAGATGGCCAGCAGGGCTACCAGGCTGGCTGCACTTTCGCACATCAGGACCAGAACGACAGCCGCGGGAGTCCACTCCATTTCTTCTGGTCTGCCTTGGGACAAGATGCCGAGGGCCACTTGGGCCAACAGGGCAGCTCCCAGGCGCAAAGCGATCCAGAGGAATCCTGCCCAAATCACAATCCCCAACGACCACGGAACCGGTTCCCAAGGTTGGGGCGAAAGCAAAGGACCACGGAACCACCGATGCAGCAGCACTCCGGCCCAAGTCCCCACGGAGGCCAGGGCCATCAGCCCCAAGGCCACTTGAGCTGCCCAAGAGGCATCGTGCAAGCTGTTCACGCTAACCGGTCTTCAGCCCAGCAGAGGAAACCACCGAAACGAAAAGGCCTTGCTTTTGCACTTGGCCATCCGGACAAGATCGGTTTTTTCAGGGATCATTGCTCGGGGGAAGCCTGGGACGGCAATTCTCCCAGCAGGCTCGTAGCCCGACGGATGTACTCCACTCCGGAATAAACGGTTAACGCCAAAGCCGTCCAAATCAGTCCGTGCGTGATCCACTGTACCAATAGCGGCAAGGCTTTGCCGCTGGAAAGCTGGTGCAACACGAACAATCCGGCTCCGGCGGCAGCGCTTTGGAAAACCATTTTGAGTTTTCCGGACCATCGGGCCGAAAAGTCTTTGCCCTGGCGTTCCAGGAAACTACGCAGGGCCGTCACCAGCAGTTCCCGACCCAGCACCACCACGGCCATCCAAGGCTGGAAAAACTGTCGCCAACTGGGTGTGGAATCAGCCGCCAGATAGACAAACACTCCACAGATAAGCAGCTTGTCGGCAAAGGGATCCAGGATGCGCCCCAGGGTGGTGATCATTTTCAACCTTCGGGCCAGATACCCATCCAGCCAGTCGGTCCCCACGGCCACCACAAACACCACTAACGAAGCCAAGTACCACTGCCACGACAAAAGCACTAATAACACCACTGTCAGACCCAACCGTGCCCAAGTGAGCTGGTTGGGCAAGGCAAACACCGCTTGCCGTGGGGAAAGCCGGGCAAGCGGAGCCGTGGCGTTCTTTTCAGCCGGAACGGACATGGCACAACCTTGAAAAAAGCTTTAGGAACTCTTCGGTTTGAAGTTTTCCTGGTCAGTAAGGTTTTCCCACCGGGGCCGCCACCAGGTCGTAGTCTTTCCAAGTCACGATTTCGCAAGGAACAAACTGGCCCGAATGCAAGTTTTTCCCGGTGACATAAACCACGGTGTCCACCTCGGGAGCATCAGCCCAAGTGCGACCCAGCCACACGTCCTTCTCCCCTCGCAACGGAAGGTCCAGCAACACCTCGCACCTTCGGCCCACCTGGCGACGATTGAACTGGAAAGCCACCTGCTGTTGCACGCGCATCAGGTGATCCCGGCGACGCTGTTTTTCTTCCTCGGGCAGATGGCCGGGCAATCGGGCACTGGGGGTGTCGGGTTCCAGGGAATAAGTAAACACGCCCACACGCTCAAATCGGGCCTGTTGGACAAAATCCACCAACTCCTGAAACTGCTGCTCACTCTCGCCGGGAAAGCCCACGATAAAAGTGGTCCGCAACACTAAATCTGGAATCCGCTGGCGAAGCCGCTCCACGAGTTGTTCTATCTGGGCCCGAGTCACTCGCCGGGCCATCCGCCGCAGCATCTGATCGTTGATGTGCTGCAAGGGGATGTCCAAGTAAGGCAGCACCCGCTCCGAAGTGGCAATGGTTTCTATCAGCTCGTCGGTGATGTACATCGGATACAGGTACATAAGCCGAATCCAGCGCACCTGGGGCACTTGCTCCTCCAGGTGGCGAAGCAGCGTGGCCAGTTGAGGTTTGCCGTAGAGGTCCAGCCCGTAGTAAGTCAAGTCTTGTGCCACCAGGATCAGTTCCCGGGTGCCGTCTTGGGCCAGTTGTTGGGCTTCGGCCACCACTTGCTCCAAGGGTTTGCTGACATGGCGGCCGCGCATGCGGGGGATGGAACAGAAGGTGCACAAGCGATCGCAGCCTTCGGAGATTTTCAAGTAAGCAAAGTGTCGGGGAGTGACGCGGAACCGCTGCGAATCGTCCCAGGGACGAAGTCGGGCCGGACGGAACAAGCTGCGCTGCTCCTCCAGACCGGCAAGGAGCCGATCGGCCACTCGGGTGATCTCGTCCCGTGCAAACACCCCCACCACATGGTCCACCTCAGGAAACCGCTTCAGCAGTTGCTCCTGGTCGCGTTGGGCCAGGCACCCTGAAACGATCACCCCGCGCAACTTCCCCTGCCGCTTCAGTTGGATCATCTCGGCGATGGTTTGATACGACTCCTGTCGAGCCTGTTCAATGAACCCACAGGTGTTAATCACTACAAAGTCGGCCCCTTGAGGGTCTTGGACCAACTGGTAGCCATCCAGTTGAAGCAGGCCCAACATGCGCTCACTGTCCACCAGGTTTTTTGGGCAGCCCAGGCTGACGAAGGCATAAGTGCCCTTGCATGCCCCCGAAGCGCCAGAGGCCAGGGCTTGTTGGCTTTTCAGCTCCACACTCATGCAGACTCTCAGCAAGAAAAGTGGCAAGATGTGCGGAAAGGACCGAACTAAAGTTTATCGTACTCCAATCTTTATCGGCTGACGAGGCCAGGTGGTCGGGAACTCGGATCAGGAAACTGATCCAAGTGC
>JAJRRR010000405.1 GCA_024279285.1 Planctomycetota bacterium | reverse complement strand
TGCCCCGGTCATCAAAGAAGAAAGCACCCGGGTGTTCGGCGATTCGGAATAACTCCCAGGCTACTTCACTCCCAAGGCTTCCAGGATGCGTTGCGTAACTTCTTGGGGGCTTAAGGTGCCGTCGACGCGTCGCAGCACTCCTTGCTGCTGGTAGTAAGGCACCAGGGGTTCGGTTTCGCGGTGGTATTTGTTCAAGCGGCGGCGGCAGGTTTCTTCGGTGTCGTCGCTTCGTTGTACCAGGCGGGATGCTACTTCCGGAGGAGGAGGGTTGTAGCGCAGGTGGTAGATTTGCCCGGTTTGCGGGTCCAGCCGTCGCCCGGTAATCCGCTCCACGATCAGCTCATCGGGCACTTCCAGCAACACGACTGCGTCCAACGGTTGGCCCTGTTGCTGAAGGAACCGATCCAGAGCCTGAGCCTGAGCCAAGGTGCGAGGGAAGCCATCCAGGACAAACCCCTTTTGGCAATCCGGTTCGTTGAGTCGGCGTTCTACTACTTGAATGACCAGCTCGTCCGGGACCAGCAGCCCTTGCTCCAGATAGCTTCGCACCTGTTGGCCCAGGGGGCTTTGGTCCTGGGTAGCCTGGCGGAACATGTCGCCGGTGGAGATGTGGGGCACGCCCAAGCGCCCGGCCAACTGGACGGCCTGGGTGCCTTTGCCCGCCCCGGGAGGGCCTAACATCACCACACGCACACCACCGCTCCTTCTGCGCCAAGCAAACTCTACTTTGTCCCGTACCTAGCGGCCCATTGGCCGTCGGCTTTGCAGTTTTTCAACCCTAAGCCACCAAGGGAGTTAGTCAACCTGAAGGAGCCGAAGCTTGTGGTTGAGCTGGCTTGGGGGGTCGTTGGGCTAGTTCTTTGAAAAGCAAGCTGGGCTGAATGTCCCGATTGTTCTGGTACTTGTCGCTGTTGTATTCCCAATACTCCCCTTGAATCTCGTGGTAAAAAATCTGGCAAATCTGCACTCCGGCGTAAATCCTCACCGGCTGGATGGCAAACATTTCCAGGGTCCAGTAGCCACAAAAGCCCACATCCCCAAACCCGGCCGTCACATGCACAAAAAGGCCCAAACGCCCGATGGAGCTTCGGCCTTCGATCATGGGCACCAGGCCATGGGTTTCGGTCCGTTCGGCGGTTCGGCCCAAGTAAAGCCGCATCGGCTCCAGCACCAACCCCTGGGGAGGAATCTTGATCCGCCGCACCCGATTCTCCCGACGCATGTCCAGTTCTTTCTCCTCATATACCAACAGCTCATCATGCAGGGTGAGGTTGTAGCTGTTGGGATTGAGGTTTTCGGGACAAAACGGCTCAATGACAATCCGCTTGCCCAGCTCTTCCAGGATGCGTTTTCCGGAAAGGATCATCCTTGCTCCCCCCTGGGTCTGGAGCGTGGCCTGTTGAAGGATTTGTCTTTCACCATAGCAGCAAACTTCTCAGGAGAACAGCAGTTTGGGCTGGTTTATCGGGCTGGGGAGCGTTTGGCTGCCTTTGGGGCTATTTTGGCCGTGGAACGAGAAGTTGATGAAGACTCTACTCCCAAACGCGGACACCACCTCAGCAGCACACACTCGTCGCACTTGGGCCGTCGGGCCGTGCAGGTGCGGCGCCCGTGATGAATCAAGCGATGAGCAAAATCAATCCACTCCGACTGGGGAAGCAACTCCATCAGGTCTTGTTCAATCCGGTCCGGCTGTTTGGCCTCGGTCAGCCCCAGGCGACGGGTGATTCGGGCCACATGAGTGTCCACAACAATACCGGAGGGAATCCCATACGCCGTGCCCAAAACCACATTGGCCGTCTTGCGCCCCACCCCGGGAAGCTTAACCAACGCATCTATGTCTCGGGGAACTTCGCCTCCGTACTGCTCGTCTAGCACTCGGCAACATTCCTGAATGGCTTTGGCCTTGTTGCGATAAAAGCCGGTACTTTGGATGTACTTTTCCAGCTCGGAGCGGCGAGCCTGAGCGTAGTGTCGGGCGGTGGGAAACTTGCGGAAAAGGGCCGGGGTAACCTGATTGACCCGCTCATCAGTGCACTGGGCTGACAAAATGGTAGCAATGAGCAATTCCAGCGGGTTGCTAAAATGCAGCGCACAGGTGGCATCCGGCAGTGCCCGGGCCAGGGCTTTGGCGATGCTTCGTGCCCGACGCTTCCGCTGCGCCGGGGTTTCCTGGGCCACTTGTTCGGCAGTGATGGCCACGACAACCCCCCTGAGACAAAACCACTAGGAACGATGACCATAACGAATCCGCTGTCCAGGTGGCCAAATTGTGGTGCTCCCACACTCAGATTGTCAAGGTTCTGCCCCAGTTAGGCTCCGCAGAACCGTCATGGGGTCAGTGGCTCCTGGGAAAACTCCACCGCTTGATTCCACCAGTGATAAAGCCGGGTCAACGCTTGATCTAGCGGCACCGCTTCCCAACGCTGGGAACGAACTTGAACCAACTCCAGTTGGCGCAGCTTGCCCAGGGCATCGTGAATCTCAAAATCCACCACCAGTCCAAAGTGCTCCTTGAGGTATTTTTCGCACTCCTGGTCCAGCGTGCGGGTGTCCATGGGCCCTTGGTGCACCAGGAGCCAGTAGGCCAGCACCATTTCCCGAAACTCCTGATCTTCCACTTCGTCCATCAAGGTCAGCACCACGCCCAGGTCGGTGTCGCGGTTCTTGCTGTACATGGCGTCGGTGACCAGTTGATGGTAGCGATTGACCGAGGCCCGAAACTGAAATATCAACCTCAGCCCATAGCCCACCACCGTAGCCAAAGCCGTCAGCAGCAGCACCGGATTTAACACCGCTGAGAAGATCAACTTGGAGGCGGCCAGCACCAAGCCCACGCACCCAGTAGTTACCAGCTTCACCAAATCCAGCGGCTTCATGGAGATGCGTTTGGTGGGAAAGACCACTTCCAGGTCGGCCTGAGGGATGTGATGGAACGACTTGATGTGGATCGGAGCCGGGCATCCGTGCTGCTGTTCGTCTTTGAGCCGATAGACCATCACTAGTTCTGCATAGGTAGGCTCTTGGATTTCCACCTCGCGGAACCAGTCCCGCCAAGTGCGAACGGCGTCGCGGAGCAAAATTCGCTGAACCGCTCGCGGCTGGTGGATGTGGGTTTTGGGCCAAGAAGATTCTGAGAGCCATTGTGCTTGAGAAGTGTCATCCGGAGGCTCAGGCGGAGGCGTGCTTTTGCCCAAGTTCCCCAGCCAGATCAAAGGCCGAAACATCCCCTTGAGCAGCCCGGTGATCACCAGATCCAGCTTGGCTAGAAAGAACCATCCTTGGGTGCGATCCACTCCGGTGCCTCGGGCAAACAGGAGCAGTTTGTTGGTGTAGGAACCGCATCGGGCAACGGCTGCCCATTGCGGATGTTGCCGATAAAACCGTACCAAAAACTCCCCGTCCAATTGATCCCAATCTATCTGAAGCGGAAGCATGTACAGATAGTCCTCGCGTGCGGCAGCCTCGACTTGTTGCTGGGACAAAGGCCGAAAGTTGGCCTTTTCCATCATGTAAAAAAAGTGATCCAGGAACCGCTGTTCAGCAGCGGCCTGCTCTTGCGGCGAGCTGTTGGCAGGAGCCGCCTGGGGATGAAGCACCAAGTAATCTTCCTTCATCTGGAGCACCTGGCGGTGGTACTGAGCGTGGACCAGGCTTTCCACAATTCGGAAGAATTTTTCCCAGGCTGTCTGCTGAGCCGGATCCGCGTGGTCCAAAAGATGCTGTTTGAACCGAAATCGGGGCAAAGGGATGAACCCTTCCGGCTCAATGGTGACTTCCCGTCCCCAAGATGGCTCGCACTGCTGTGCCAACGGCCGATCTCCCGCATTGGAGGAAGCCTTGGGCCTCAAAGAGCCCCTTAGGAGCATGGTAGAGCCCAAGCCAAGCCAGAGCAATGGACTCCCACCTCCCAACAATCTACAACTCCCAGAGTTTGCAGCCAGCCATGATCTGGTCAACTTGAAGGCACAAGCCACACGGAGGGCTGCTTATGCTGACCGTCGGAGCCGATCACTGTAGAGGCGTTGGTACAGAGCACATCGGGCCAGCAGTTCCTCATGGGTGCCTTGGGCCACCACGCGGCCTTGGTCCAACACCACGATCCAGTCGGCCAGTTCCAAAGTGCTGCGGCGATGAGTGATCATCAACACCGTGCGGCCCTGGACAAACTCCCGCAAGGCTTGATGGATCAACCGCTCGCTTTCCGGATCAATTTGGCTGGTGGCTTCGTCCAGGATAAGGATCGCCGGATCGCGCAGGATGGCCCGAGCCAATGCAATTCGCTGCTGTTGCCCGCCGGAAAGCCGCCGTCCGCGAGGGCCCAATCGGGTGTGATAGCCGTGTTCCAGCACAGTGGTGATGAACTCATGAGCGTGGGCCTTTTTGGCTGCCTGGATGACTTCATCATCACTGGCCTGCGGCTTGGCGTAGCGGATGTTGTTCAACACCGAATCGTCAAACAGCAGAGGCTCCTGGGTGACCAGTCCGATTTGAGCGCGAAGCTCCCGAAGCCTTGCCCGACGAATGTCCACCCCGTCCAGCAACACTGCTCCTTGCTGGGGATCGTAAAACCGGGGCACCAGGTTCACGAGTGTGGTTTTTCCCGACCCGTTGGGACCTACAATCGCCACCGTGGTTCCGAAGGGCACTTGCAGATCCACTTGGCTCAACACCTGGCGATCCTGATAAGCGAAACTGACCTGGCGAAACTCTAGCATCTGGCGGTGTCGGGGCAAGGGGAGTGGCCGGGGAGGATCATGCACCTGCACCGGACGGTCCAACAACTGATACACCCGATCCGCCGCCGCGACCGCCCGCTGGATGCGACCAAACAGGTGGGTCATTTTTCGGGCCGGATCGCTCACCCCGCTCAGCAGGCCATAAAACAGCAACAGCGAACTCCACTGAAGCGGCCGATCGGTCATGCGAATGCCCAACAGATGGGTTTGACTGTTGAGCACCAAATAAGCTCCGCCCAACAAGGCCACCACAATCGTGCCTACGCTGACCAGTTCCATCAGGGGACGCATCAAAGCCTCGTAGCGAGCGATTTTCATGGCCCGACGATAATACTGCCGGTTGGCCTGCTCAAACCGGCACTGTTCGTGTTCCTCTTGGGTAAAGGCTCTGACCACTTTGATTCCCTGGATGGTTTCCTCCACTCGGGTGTAGATGGCCGACATTTGTTGCAGGGCCCGATGGTTGGCCCGACGCAACAGGTGGCCCAATCGGCTGACAATCAATCCGGCCACGGGAGCCAGGACCAACGAAAACACCAACAATCGCCAGCAGATCAGGGCCGCCCCGATCAAACAGGCCAGCATCTTCAGCGGTTCCCGGATCGCCTTGCCCAGCAGAGCTTGGTAACCACGGGTGATCATTTCCAGATCGTAAGTAAACCGGCTCATCAATTCCCCGCACCCTTCACGACTAAATGTTCGCATGTCCAGTTGAAGCATCTTGGCAAACAAGGCTTGGCGCAGGTCCAAAGTTGCCAACAGAGAGACCCGGGTGACTAACACTTCCTGAAGGGCCAAAAACACCCCCTTGAGCAAAGTACCGGTCAGTAGCGCCATGCAGATGACCACAAGCGTGGGAAAAGGCTCCTGGGGCAAATAGGCATAAATCCAGGGCCGGAGCCGCTGATACCACTGCAAGGCTTGCCGTTCGGCGTGGATCCGGTGCTGAAGTTGGGCCAATTGGGAGCGAAGCCGAGGAGAAGAATCCCATTGGGGATGCTCCTGGAGTCTTCGGGTCTGAAAGGTGAACCGACGCAAAGCTTGCCGCGCCTGCTCAATTTCCCGATCCACCCACTGCTGAAGCGACTGGCCCTGAAAGGCCACTTCCACAAAAGGCTTGACCGTGGCAATGTTGGCTCCCCAGAAAAACCCCACCATCATCGCACACAAGGTCCCGACCACCACCGAGTACCGGTAGCGGAGGGCCGCACGCAGCATCCGTGCAAAGGATTTCATAGTGGCTTCGTGCCTGGAGGAAAGTGGCTCACCGGGGACAAAACCGTGGCTTTCTTGGTGTAGCAAAAGCGCGCCCCAGGGCCAAGACAACCCAAGAGGGAATTGCTCTCCAGTTGCAGAAATGTCTGCCTCAGAATGCTAGCACCAAGGAAGGATTCCCCTGGGAGCGGTTTTGTGGCGGCACTATAATCCCCCTGCCATTGCCCCTTGGGAAAAGAGGAGCACGGATGCGCACCGTAGCCGTTTTCAATCAAAAAGGCGGAGTGGGCAAAACCACCACGGCGGTCAATCTCGGCGCTGCTTTGGCCCGAGCTGGACGGCGCGTGTGTCTGGTGGATTTGGACCCTCAGGCTCACGCCACTTTGCATCTCTCCTCCACGGTGCAGCCTTCCCAACGCCCAGGATGTCATCTCTACCATGTGTTGGTGGAGGGAGTATCCCTGGAAGAAGTCTGCCAGAGGGCAGGCGATCATCTGGAGTTGGCCCCAGGGGGCATTGAACTGGCCGCAGTGGAAGTGGAACTGAGCAACCAGGAAGACCGCGAAAGCGTCCTGCGACGCCAATTGGAAAGCTGTTCCAAGCGTTGGGACTTCCTCATCGTGGATTGCCCTCCTTCCTTGGGCCTGCTGACCTTGAACGCCTTGTGTGCAGTGCAAGAGGTGCTGTTGCCTATGCAACCGCACTTTTTGGCCTTGCATGGGCTGAGTCAGTTGCTCAACACGCTTCAGTGGGTAGCCCAGCGGCGCAATCCCCGGCTGCGGCTTTCGGGAATCGTGCTGTGTTTGTTTGAAAGCACCACGCGGCTAAGTCAAGAAGTGCTGCGGGATGTAGAAAACTTCCTGACCCAATGGCGAGGGCAGGAGTGTGTGTGGTCCGAAGCAATCCTTTATCGGACCCGAGTGCGTCGCAATGTGCGGTTGGCCGAAGCGCCCAGCTTTGGCAAGTCCATTTTTGACTACGCTCCCAACTCCCCAGGCGCGGCTGACTACGAAGCTTTGGCCCAGGAGGTCTTGCAACAAACAGAGCTAAGCTCCTGCAAGCCTATCCCGGTGCTTCACACTTTGGAATCTTTCCCCACCCTCTCAACCCAGCAGGGTTGAAAGGAGTTCTCAGGGTGCGGGCATTGAGAGTGAGGCCGCTTGGTTCGGGGCGGCTTTTTGTTGGGGAGCCGGAGGCGGACCTTTTTTCAGAATGTAAACCAGCACGCCGCTTAAGGCTGCTATCAGAGCCAAAAGCACCATGGTGGAGACCACGGTCCAGACCACGCTCCGGCGTCGGCGACGCAGCAAGCGCCGTGTGGCAAGCTCTCCTGTGGAGCTGGCCTGGGGGGTGACCGGGGTAGCCACTGGCGCAGCCACCGGAACCCGAGCCGCCGACACCGCAGCCGGAGAAGAAATTGGTCCCGGGGCAAGCACCTCGCTTGCTGCGCGCCATTGGGGCCAGCCCTGGCACCACAAGAGACACTCGCGGGTAATTCGCCCTTGGGCCAACCACTGCTGAAGCACCTGGGCGGAAATTGGTCCAAAGCGTCCAGCGGTGGGATGGTACACATACCAAGGCCCGGGGCCCAAAGAGGCCACTTGCACCGGACCCGATGGCCCCGAGCCGGTCCAAGCACCTGCTCCCCCTACAACCGGAGGAGCCGCAGCGGAAGCTGCGCCAAGAGAAGTCATTCCTTGGGGAAGCCCTGGCGGAGTGGGAGCCGGAGCCCCGCTTGAGCCAATCGCCGCAGGCGTGGCAGTTGCCGGAGGTGCCGCAGCCGGTCCCGATGCTGCGCTCGGTACCGCCGTCCCGGTGCTCGGAACCGCCGAAGCAGGAACGGCCCCCGGAGGCGGAGAACCAGAAGGGACCGCCGGGGAAAGAGCCGAGGGCGTGGAAGTTCCCCCCTCCACTGGGCCCGATGCACTCCCCCCACCCCCAGCAGCTCCAGGAACTGAACCTCCCGAGTGCCGAACCGCCGTACCCCCAGACGAACCGCCTGAAGCATCAGGCACGGAACCAGCACTGGTTCCGGCCGGAGGATTCGCAGAGGGAGCCTGGGCTGCTGGGATGACAAATCGGGCCTGACAGTGAGGGCAAATCCCTCGCTT
>JAJRRR010000404.1 GCA_024279285.1 Planctomycetota bacterium | reverse complement strand
CGGCTCTCCAAAAGTTCTCAAAGTGGATCAAAAGCAGCCCTCAAGGTCGTTTCTCCGCCAAGCCAAACGCACCCTCCAAGCCCTGGTCCTTCGTCGCGCGGAGGAGGACGAAACCCAAGGAATCCGTGCCCCAGGCGGAGATTCTCATCCCATAGCAGCCGATTGGGACCTGGACGGCGATCTGGACCTGTTGGTGGGCTGTGGCGATGGTTCAGTGCGATTGTATCGCAATCTGGGCACGCGCACCCAACCTCGGCTCGCCCCTGCCGAAGTGCTCGTCCCTCCTGGAGAAGACGAACACAGCTTTGAGCAAGTCCGCAGGGGCTTGAGGGCCAAAATCTGTGTGGCCGACTGGAACGCCGACGGCAAACCGGACCTGCTGCTGGGTGATTTTGCCCGACAAAAACGCCAAGTCACCCTCACCCCCGAGCAACAAAAAATCAAACGGCAATTCCTGGAAGTTCAAAAGCAGTACCGAAAGCTCGCCCAAGAGTACGCCCAACTGCTGCGCCGCAATCCCAAAAAGGCGAGCAAGTTCGCACAACAGAAACTTCAGCCCATGCTCCGCAAGTGGCAAAAGCTCTGGCAGCAACTCCCCCAGGAAGAAGCGTTGGTGGGCCATGTGTGGCTTTTTGTGCGCACCCAGGTGCGTCGTCCCTGGCTGCCTTTGGTAGCTCCCCCGCCTCAAAGAATCTCGCAAACCCAAAAACGCTGATCCTCTACTCCGGCAAGTCTCAGTAGATCGTTCTGGCTGCCCCTAGGTCCGGCGGCCTATGGGCAGTTGGACTGGGTCCATGCCGCAGAGTATCTTTTGAGCGATTGTTCTGAAGCTGTCGGCCGCTTTTTCCGAAAAGAGGCACAGACTCCTGCGAGGAATCCCGCGGCATGACCCCCGCAAAGCTGAACGATTCCGTAGTGGAGCTTTTGCGGTTTTTGTACGGGGATCGAGCCCCCCAAGTGGCCCAGGCGTTGGAGAAAATCGTCCATCGTCACCTTCCTGCCCTGGCCGGGCAAAGCCGCCCTGAGCTAAGCCACCGTGACGCGGTGCTGATCACCTACGCCGATCAAGTGCAGCAGGATGAGTTTTTGCGTCAAGTGCCCAGTCTGTGTCCTTGTACGGAGTTTCGTCATTCTCCCAAACGCCCGCTTCAAGTGCTTCGGGAGTTTCTTCTTTCTTGGAAACTGCAACAGTGTATCACCACAGTGCATCTGCTGCCGTTTTTCCCCTATTCATCAGATGACGGGTTCTCGGTGGTGGACTATCGGCAGGTGCATCCGGAGCTGGGAAGTTGGGAAGACATTCGGGCCTTGGGCCGGGATTTCCAATTGATGTTTGATCTGGTGTTGAATCATGTTTCCCGACACAGTCGTTATTTCCAGGGCTACTTGCGAGGCGAGGAGCCTTACCGGCGTTTTTTCCTGGAAGTGGACCCTGGGGAAGACCTCTCCGGAGTGGTCCGCCCTCGCAGCACCCCGCTTTTGACTCCGGTGGAGACTACCGCGGGACGGCGTTGGGTCTGGACCACCTTCAGTGCCGACCAAGTGGACCTGAACTATCACGAGCCGGCCGTGCTGCTGGAGATGCTGGATGTGTTGCTTTTCTATCTGGCCCAAGGGGTTCGGATCGTGCGGCTGGATGCGATTGCCTACTTGTGGAAGGAATTGGGCACGGCATGCATTCACCTTCCGCAGACCCATGCCGTGGTGAAGCTGATCCGAGCTTTGGTGGATCAGGTGGCCCCCGGCACGCTGGTGCTCACCGAAACGAATGTCCCTCATCGGGAAAACATCTCCTACTTTGGCCAGGGGGACGAAGCCCACCTGATCTACCAGTTCAGCCTGCCCCCGCTTTTGCTGGATGCGGTGGTGCACCAGGACCCCGGTCCGCTGCGAGAGTTTTTGAGCCAGTTGGAGGAACCTCCCCAGGGTTGCACCTTCTTCAACTTCACGGCTTCTCACGATGGGATTGGCGTGCGGCCCTTGGAGGGATTGGTCAGCTCGGACCGCTTTGAGCGTTTGCTTCAAGCGGCTGGGGAACGAGGCGGGCTGATCAGCACCCGACGCACCAGCCAAGGGACCGATGCCCCCTATGAGCTGAACATCACCTACTACGACGCCGTAGCTCCCCGACCCTATGACCCCCAAGAGCATCTTCGCCGCTTTCTGCTGACCCAAGGGATGATGCTTTCCCTGCAAGGAGTGCCAGGGATTTATTTCCACTCGTTGGTGGGAACACCCAACTACTACCAAGGCGTGCGGGAGCGTGGAGTGGCTCGGGCCATCAACCGCCGCAAATACGGCCTGAAAGAACTGCAAGGAATGCTCCACGACCCAGCACACCGTGCTCAAGCAGTGTTGCATGGCTATTTGCATCTGCTGCGCACTCGGAGCCAATTGGCAGGTTTTTCCCCTTGGGCACCTCAGCGCGTGGTTCAGCTAGGCCACAAGACAGTGGTGGCGCTGGAACGGGGACCAGAAGAACATCCCCAGGTGCTGGTGCTGGCCAACTTCTCTGACCAAGCCGTGGAGGTAGATTTGCCTGGGTGGTGGGCCAGGAGGGCTTGGCACGATGAGCTGAAGGACCAGCAGGGGCAAGGCCCAGTGCCCTTGGGCCCTTGGCAACTGCGATGGCTCCGGCCCTCCTCGCCTCCCTGAACTCACTGGCCCTAATGGCCAAAAAGTGTGTCCCTTTTGACATTTAGGTGCGATCCAGTTAAAAGAATATCATCCGACATTTCCGCACGATTTCGCCCCAAGTGGAGTCTGCCATGAGCAAAATGCTGGTCATTATCCCGGACCGGTGCACAGGCTGCATGCAATGTGAATTGGCTTGTGCCTGGGTCCAAACGGGGCAGTTTCAGCCCTCTCGCAGTGTGATTCATGTCAACATCTTTGACGAAGAAGCCAGCTATGCACCTTACACCTGCGTGCAGTGCGACGAAGCGTGGTGCATGACGGTCTGCCCGGTCAATGCGATCGGGATAGACGGCTCCAACGGGGCCAAAGTGGTGGACGAGCGGCTGTGCATCGGTTGTCATTTGTGCACGATCGCATGCCCCTTTGGCACGGTGTTCACCTTGCCCCACACGGACAAAGCCACCAAGTGCAATCTGTGCGGGGGGCAACCGGCTTGCGTGGTTTCCTGTCCGACCGATGCCATTCAGTTTGTGGAGGCTCAACAAGCTGGCCAGCACTTTGAATCCTGGGGCCGCCGCGTCCACGAGCGATACGAGGAAGAGATCAGCGCGGGCGTTTAGTCGGTTTTGAAAAACAACCTCCCACAGAGGAGTGTTCCCATGTACGGATGGACTGGCAAGCTGCTTCGGGTGGATTTGGCCACTGGCCGCAGCCGCGTGGAGGAGATTCCCGAAGATTGGCGTCGGGACTACATCGGTGGGCGAGGTCTGGCGGATCGCTACTTGTATGAGGAACTTGACCCTCGCGTGGACCCTCTTTCACCTGAAAATATCCTTATCTTTGCCACCGGACCTTTGACCGGCACCTGTGCCCCTTGTGGTGCCCGATACATGGTGGTGACCAAAGGGGCCCTCACCGGAGCCATCACCACGAGCAACTCCGGAGGGCACTGGGGCCCGGAGCTGAAGTTTGCCGGATATGACCTGTTGATTCTGCAAAACGCCGCTCCTCGGCCCAGCTATCTGTTCATCTACGACGATCATGTGGAGCTGCGCGATGCCTCGCATCTGTGGGGCAAGGGAGTGTTTGAAACCGAAGACCTGCTGCGCAAAGAGCTGGGGATTCCGGCTCTGCGCATCGCCAGTATTGGTCCGGCCGGGGAGAATCGGGTCCGGTTTGCGTGCATCATGAACGACAAGCATCGGGCGGCCGGACGCTCAGGGGTGGGGGCGGTGATGGGCTCCAAAAACCTCAAGGCCATCGCCGTGCGCGGCACCCAGCCAGTCCGCGTGGCCGATCCGGAAGGGTTCATGAAGGCCGTTTGGGCCATGCGAGCCGCCATGCAAGACCACCCAGGACGCAAGTCCTTCGCCGAGCTGGGAACCGCCGCCACGATCGACATGACCAACGCCTTCGGAGGGCTCCCCACCCGAAACTTCCAGCAAGGACAGTTCGAACACGCCGAAAAGCTCAACGGAAACGCCATTCGGGACACGCGCCTGGTGGCCAACAAAGCCT
>JAJRRR010000403.1 GCA_024279285.1 Planctomycetota bacterium | reverse complement strand
TTTGACCAGGTGGCGGCGGTGGTCCGCTCCGGGGGCAAAACCCGACGAGCCGCCAAAATGCAGTCTCTCCGCGTGGACCACCCCGATGTGTGGGAATTCATCCAGGCCAAACCGCAAGAGGAGCAAAAAGCCCTGCTGCTGGCCCAAGCCGGTTGGGACGACCCCTATGGAAGCGTGTTTTTTCAAAACTCCAACCTGAGTGTTCGCGTCACGGATGAGTTTATGCAAGCCGTGGAGGGGGATCGGCAGTGGCAGACGCGTTGGGTCACACAGCCGGATCGCCTGGGGCCCAGCTATCCTGCCCGAGCCCTGCTGCGACACCTGGCCCAAGCCGCCTGGAGCTGCGGCGATCCGGGAGTGCAATATCACACCACGATCAACCGCTGGAACCCTTGCGCCTCCAGCGGGCCGATCAACGCTTCCAACCCCTGCTCGGAATTCATGTTTCTGGACGACACGGCGTGCAACCTGGCCAGTGTGAACCTGTTGAAGTTTCTCTCCTCCCAAGGAGAGTTTTGCGCCGAAGCGTTTGCGGCTGCTGTGCGGGTGTTTTTGGTGGCTCAGGAAATCCTGGTTGATCGCACCGGATACCCCACCCCGGCCGTGGCCGAAAACAGCCACCGGTTCCGGCCCTTGGGACTAGGCTACACCAACCTGGGTGCTTTGCTGATGGCCTTGGGAGTGCCGTATGATTCCCCCCAGGGGCGACGGTGGTGTGGGCACATCACAGCTTTGATGCACGCTGCGTGTTTGCTGACCAGTTGTGAGCTGGCGGTGGTCCGAGGCCCCTTTCCCGCCTGGCCCGAAAACCAAAACTCCACCCTGGAAGTGCTCCACCGCCACGAAGAACACCTCCAACAACTGGCCCAACAACAGCCCAACTCCTCCGACCCCGTACTCCAACTGGCCCAAAAGCTCTGGAAACAAATGCGCACCGAAGTGGAAAAACGCGGTCTGCGCAACGCCCAAGTCACTCTCCTGGCTCCCACCGGAACCATCAGCCTGATGATGGACTGCGACACCACCGGAATTGAGCCTGAACTGGCTTTGGTCAAGTACAAGCACCTGGCCGGAGGCGGCACTTTCAAGCTGGTCAATCGTCAGGTGAGTCGGGCTTTGGAGCGTTTAGGCTACGCACAGGGGGAAATTGAGGACATTCTCCACTACATCAACCTCCATCAGCGCGCCGAGGGAGCACCGCACTTGAAGCCGGAGCATTGGAGCGTGTTTGACTGTGCATTTCGTCCGCCCGGTGGCACGCGGAGCATCTCGTGGCAAGGACATCTGAAGATGATGGCTGCCGCCCAGCCGTTCCTCTCCGGGGCCATTTCTAAAACCGTCAACCTGCCCCGGGAAGCCACCGTCGTGGAGATCATGGAGGTGTTCGTCCAAGGGTGGCGTTTGGGGCTCAAAAGCTTGGCGGTGTATCGGGACGGGTCCAAGGGGGCCCAACCGCTGGTCACTGCCCAAGGCCCCTCTTCTGTCCGCAGAAGCCTTGCTGCCCGACGACGCCTGCCTGACACCCGACGCTCTCTGACCCATCGGTTTGTCGTGGGAGGGTACAAGGGCTACTTGACCGTGGGATTGTTTGAAGACGGCACTCCAGGAGAGGTGTTCATCACGATGGCCAAACAGGGGAGCACGATCGGCGGGCTGATGGACTGCTTTGCCACGGCGGTGTCGTTGTGTTTGCAGTATGGGGTTCCGCTGGAGGTGCTGGTGGAGAAGTTTTCTCATGTGCGGTTTGAGCCCATGGGCCCGACGACCAATCCGCACATTCCCACGGCCACCAGCGTGGTGGACTACATTTTCCGCTTCCTGGCTCGGGAGTTTTTGGGACAGCAAGAGCTGCAGGCGCCGGACTCTCCCGCCCCCCCTTCGGACGGCCAATCTGGTGCAGAAAGCCCCACCCAGGCCGATCCCGGCGATGCCTCAAATCCTCCCAGCTCCTCGTCTTCGCAAGCCAGTTCCTTTACTCAAGCTGTTGCTCCCGTGGCCGACGCTCCGGCCTGTGATCTCTGCGGCAATCTCACTGCTCCGGCAGGAAACTGCTGGGTGTGCATGAACTGCGGGCACAGTTTGGGCTGCTCGTAATGGGACGGGCCAGACACGGCTAGCAGTGCTGGTGTTGGGAGGGGGAAACAGCTCTTTTGCTAAGGGACGATGTTTTTTAAGAACCCTTTGGTCCCAACCAGGAGCACAGCCAGGGCATGGAAGCACTGCTAGCACAACTTCAGGGCGTGATCACCACCGGGGTGCGAGGACAAGTGGTTCGTGCTCAAGGGCCGGTGCTGGTGGCCCGTGGCTGCCCTGTCCCCCTGGGAGCCATGGTTCGCGTGCACCGTCAAGGGTTGCCACCCTTGGTGGCCGAGGTGATCGGTTTTCGGGACCAGGAAACCCTGCTCATGCCTCTGGAAGACGCTCAAGGCGTGCGCCCTGGCGATGCCGTGGAGCTGTTTCGCAGCTCCCGATGGGTCAAAGTGGGTCGGGAAATGTTGGGCCGGGTAGTCAACGCCCTGGGTGAGCCTCTGGACGGCAAACCTCAGCCTTTGCTGGTGGATCGCGTACCCCTGGAAGCCCCGCCGCCCCCTCCAACCCAGCGGCCTGTGATCCACCAGGCGATCTCTACCGGAATCCGTGCCCTTGATGCCCTGCTCACCTGCGGGCGAGGACAACGGATGGGCATCTTTTCCGGCTCTGGGGTGGGAAAAAGCACCCTCTTGGGCATGATGGCCCGATACTGCTCCGCCCAAGTGAACATCATTGCCCTGATCGGCGAACGAGGCAGGGAAGTAAACCAGTTTTTGCAACAGGAGTTGGGCCCTGAGGGGCTAAAGCGTAGCGTGGTGGTGGTGGCCACTAGCGACCAACCGGCCCCGCTTCGGATTCGTGCGGCCCAAGTGGCTTTGGCCCTGGCCGAGTACTTCCGCGACCAAGGCCAGGATGTGCTTTTGCTGTTTGATTCCGTGACGCGCTATGCCATGGCCCTTCGGGAGCTAGGGCTTTCGGCCGGAGAGGTGCCCGCCACACGCGGCTATCCGCCTTCGGTGTTTGCCGCCTTGCCCAAGCTGGTGGAACGAGCAGGCACCTCCCCACGAGGAACCATCACGGCTTTTTTCACTGTGCTGGTGGAAGGCGACGACCTGCATGAACCGGTGGCCGACACGATGCGAGGGCTGCTGGATGGCCATGTGTGGCTGAGCCGCTCGCTGGCTGGACGAGGGCTCTATCCGGCCGTGGATGTGCTGGAGAGTGTGAGCCGATTGATGCCCCAGTTGGTTTCCCCCCAGCAGTTGGAAGCGGCCACCTGGTTTCGCCGCCTCACCGCCACGCTCAGAGAGCACGAGGACCTGATCACCATAGGAGCCTATCGGCCAGGGAGCGATCCCGAACTGGACTTGGCCGTGGCCCTGCGCTCCCAAATGGAAACACTAATTTCGCAGCCCATTGAACAAAAAAGCTCCTTACAAGATGCCCAGAGAGTTTTGCAGCAGTTTTTCCAACAAGTGCAAACGCGGCGAAGTCAAAGTGCTAGTGTTGCAGGGGGCTCTCCAGGGAGTTCTCCTACCGGTGCTTCTATTTCCCGAGGGAACTAGCCTGTGGCCGGACCACGCTTCCGACTTCAAGGACTGCTCCACTTGGCCCAAGCCCAGCAAAAACAGTGCCGGGCAGCGGTGGCCGAAGCCGTGCAGGCCGAGCAGATCCTGCGCCAACATCTGGCCCAAGTGCAAAACCAACTCCAACAAGCCCTTCAACAGCGCCAGCCAGGCCAAGGCCCTGTGGATCTGGATCGCCTGATGGAAGCTGCCCGATACCAACTTGTGCTGGAAGCTCAGCACCGGCATCTCCAAGGCCAATTGGTCCAGCTCCAACAAGAACTCCAGCGCCGCCAGGCCCGACTGGCCGAAGCCAACCGCCAGGTGCGCCTGTTGGAAAAACTACGCCAACGCCAATTTCAACGCTGGCAAGCTGAACAACTCCGTTGGGAACAACAGGCTCTGGACGAACTGGCCAGCGTCCATAGCCTCAGGAGGGAAAATCCATGATCGGCGCCTTTGCTCGCTGGTTGATGTACCTGTTGGGAGCCACTTGTCTGGCCCAATTGATTTTGTTGGGAATCCTGATTCACCGTGGAGCACTGTCTAAAGAAAAAGTGGCCAAGATGCTGGCCGTGGCTTATGAAATTGAACTTCCACCTGCTCAACAGCAACAAGGCCCTTTGGGCCCTGGCCCTTCGTTGGAGCAGTTGGAGAAGATGCGGGCCATTCGCTTGAGAAAACTCGAGCTTCGGGAAAACGCCCTGGAGCAACAAGCCTTGCGACTCCAGGTGAAGTTCCAGCAACTGCGTGAAGACCGCGAAGCCCAACGCCGAGCTGCCCGGGCTTTCCAGCAACAATTGGATCAGTGGGAAAAAGGCCAAAAAGCCCAGGCCGTGGCCGAAGCCGTTCAACTGCTGGGAAGCCTCAAACCTAATCAAGCCAAGGATCAACTGCTCCGGGCTTGGCAAGACAAAAAATACGACTGGGTCGTCGAGGTGCTTAAGTCTCTTCCGCCGGCCAAGCGGGCCAAAATCGTTATCAGCTTTCGGACTGACGAAGAAGCCGCTGTACTTTACGAAATTATTGAAACGCTCCGTCAAGCTAAACGCGAAACCCAGTTGGCCGATGAAATCCGAAGCTTAACTACATCACAAAAGCCGTAGTTTTCTAATTTACTTGCATCACAAGGCCTAAATCCTGAATTCAATCTATTAACAGAAAAACCTAGGAATAATCTTCCGCTTTTCCAAGTATGCAGATCGCCTTTTCCTTCTTTATGTGGACTCATCAGACCGCTGTCTTTTATGGCTAGAGCGCATAAAGGTTGTCATAAATTGCAGGCGTATCAGAATTAATCTGATGGAGTTTGTTTGGGGTTGGTGGTTGGAACAATTTTGCCCCGGTTTACAGCTTCTTGGAGTTTTTGAA
>JAJRRR010000402.1 GCA_024279285.1 Planctomycetota bacterium | reverse complement strand
GGCGATCTGTTGGTGCTTCGGGGCAAATATGCCGATGGGTCCACCGTGCCCGTGCGGCTCACTTGTGAGGTGACTAAGGATCGGGATGGGGAATGGGTCTGGCATCGCGGGGGGATGCGGCGCACCTTCACCCGAGGACGCATCAACTGGTTTGGACGCGACCCGGATTGGCGCGATGTGCTCGGATTCCGAGGCTTCCAGGATGTGGAAAGCCCCGACGGCTACTGGACCCGGTGCGAAATCATCTGCCGCGGCGGACACATTCAAGCTCTGGTCAACGGAGTGCTGGTCAACGAAGGTTTTGACGCTTTCCCCCGAGCCGGAAAGATTCTGATCCAGTCCGAAGGAGCCGAAATCTTCTTCCGCCGCCTGGAGCTTCATCCGCTCAAGCCCAACCAACCTTGACGCTCTGCTTGGAGAAAATGCATGTCTTTCAGTTCGTGGAGTCGTTGGCTGAGTTGGTGTGTGATTTTGGGCATCTTCGCCAGTGGGGGTTGCCAAGGCGAATCGGCCCCCGGGGAGTCCGTCCCGAGTTCTGCTTTGCTTTCCCAAGAAGGCTCCCCAAGCACAACGCCGGATGAGCAAGAGCCCTCATCCGGGGCCAACTCAGCACAACAAACTCCGCCTACGCAGTCCAAACATCCCTCAAAACAACCTCAACGGACCAAGCGCACTAACCGTCTGGCTAGGGAAACCAGTCCCTATTTGCTCCAACATGCTGACAACCCTGTGGACTGGTATCCCTGGGGCGAGGAAGCTTTGGCCAAAGCCCGGCGAGAAAACAAGCTCATTTTTCTTTCAATTGGCTATTCTTCCTGCCACTGGTGTCATGTGATGGAGCAGGAAACTTTTTCCGATCCGGAGGTGGCCGAGTTTCTCAACCAACACTTTGTGTCCATCAAGGTGGACCGGGAAGAACGCCCGGATGTGGACGAAGTTTACATGACGGCTTTGGTGATGTACTACCGATTCACGGGTCAACCTTCCGGAGGGGGTTGGCCGCTTTCGATGTTTCTCACACCCCAAGGGCTGCCCATTGCCGGAGGGACTTATTTTCCGCCTCGGCCCAAACGCGGCTTGCCAGGTTTCCTCGATGTGGCCCGACGAATTCAACAAGCCTGGAGCCGTAATCCCCAACGGGTGCGTCGTGCGGCCGAGGCGTTAGCCGCAGCGGTGCGTCGGGCTCTGCGCCCTGTGCCGTCCTTGGGAGTACATCTTTCCCCGGGGCCGATCGCCAACCTGATGCACACCTTGCAGGAAGATTTTGATCCGCAGTATGGCGGATTTGGCTACCATCCAGCCCAGCCCCAACAGCCCAAGTTCCCTCAACCTCCTCAGCTCTATCTGCTCTTGCACCGGGCGTTCGTGCACCAAGACCCTCAGGCCCGAAAAATGCTCCTCAAAACCCTGGACGCTTTGGCAGCCGGAGGGATTCGGGATCACCTAGGCGGAGGGTTTCATCGGTACAGCACGGATCGCTACTGGCTGGTGCCGCACTTTGAGAAAATGCTCTACGACAACGCCCAGCTCTTGCACCTTTATGCCCTGGCTTGGCAACACACTTCACAACCCGTGCATCGCCGCGTGGCCGAGCAAACCGCCGAATTTCTCTTTCGAGAGCTTCAAGCTCCCCAGGGAGCCTTTTACAGTTCCTTGGACGCCCAGTCCGAAGGCCAGGAAGGGCGCTATTACATCTGGAGCCCCGAGGAGCTTCAGCCCCTGGAAAAACTCCCCGGCTGGAACCTGGTTCGGGAGCTTTATGGTTTGCAAGGCCAGCCGAACTTTGAAGGGCATTGGGTTCTGCACTGGGCAGTCTCCCCGGAGCAATTGGCCCAAAAGCACAATCTCACCTTGGAACAACTGTGGCAGGCCGTGGACCCGGTGCGAGAGCACATGCACCGCTTGCGTCAGCGTCGTCCCCGACCGCGTCGGGACATCAAGATTCTGGCTGCTTGGAACGGATTGGCCATCACCGCCTTGGCCGAAGGGGGGCTTGCGCTGCAAAAACCCGCCTGGATTCGCCAAGCCCGACGAGCTGCCCAGTTCATCTGGCAACACATGCGAAACGAGCAAGGTCGGCTCTATCGCACCTGGACCTCGGGCAAGGCCAGGCTGCCGGGTTATTTGATTGATTATGCTGCCGTGGTGCGAGGCTTTCTGGCGCTGCACCAGGCCACCGGAGAAGAGCTTTGGCTCCAGCGAGCCCAGGAGCTGTGGAAAGTCCAACAAGAGCTGTTTGCCGACTCCCAGGGAGCTTTTTACTATACCAGCTCGGAGCACGAGGAGCTTTTTGTACGGATGCGAGGGCCGGCGGATGGACCGATTCCCTCGGGTAACTCCCTGACGGCTGAAAACCTGCTGCTTCTGGCCCAACGGACCCAAAATGCCCAATACCGCCATAGGGCCGAAAACCTGCTGCGAGCCTTCGGCAAGGAACTGGAAAACCTGCCCGAAGGCTACCCCTATATGGTGCTCGTTCTGGACCGGTTGCTGGACGCTCAGCCCCGGTTGCCGTTGGTGGCTCCGGAGCCTGTTCGGAAAGCCTCGTCGGCTTCGGCTTCAAAGCAGGGCACTTCCCAGCCATGATCCGCTCGGGCAGAAAAGTTGTGGTGTTGTTTTGGGCGGCCGTGTTTTGTTCGGCGGCGTGGGCGGAGCCTTCGCTCCAGGAGGCCCGGCAACTTTGGCTCACGGGTCGCTATGCTCAGGCCCAGGCCGCCTATGAAGCCCTGCTGGAAAGCCAAGGGGATCGTGCCGCCGTGGGTCTGGCCCGATGCCTTATCCAAACCGGCAAGCGCCAACAAGCCCTGGCCCTGTTGGAAAAACGCCGTTCCAGCTCTTACGCTCCTTTGCATGTGGAGCGAGCCCGAGTGTTCTTCAGCCAAGGCCGCCTGAAAGCCTGCCAACAAGCTCTGGAACAAGCGTTGAAGCTGGACCCTCAGTTGCCTCAGGCTCATTGGCTTCAAGCCCAACTCCATCTGGCCCAAGGCCACTTGGAAGCCGCCGCCCAGGAATACCGCTGGCTCGTTCGTTTCTACCTGGAACACCAGGAACGGATCACTCAGCCCGAGGTCCTGCTGGCCATAGCTCAAGGGGGAGCCCAGCACGCCCGATGGAATCGCCTGCACGACCAGTTCAGCTTTTTGGTCAATGAGCTTTTGCCGGATGTGCTCAAGCTGGACAAGTACGAATATCGGGCCTGGCTCTACTCGGGGCGGTTGTTTTTGGAGAAGTACAATCAGGCTGAGGCTCAGCGATGTTTTCATCAGGCGTTGCAAATCAACCCTCGTGCTCCCAAGGTGCTGGCGGCGTTGGCTGCCCTGGCCCTGCAAAACTACCGGCTGGACCAGGCTCGTCGTTACTTGCAGCGTGCTTTGGAAATCAATCCCGAGTTGCTAGAGGCCCACCGCTTGTGGTGCGACTGGCATGTGGCCAATTTCCAGTTGAAACAAGCCCGCCGCTGGATTCAAAAGGCCCTGCGTCTCAATCCCAAGGACCTGGAGAGCCAGGGCCGGCTGGTGGCTTTGGAGGTGTTGGAGCGAGGGTTGCCTCAGGGACAACAGTGGAGCGATTCTCCCGTGGTGCGTCGTTTGCAAGAGGTGGAGCGGTGGAACCCTCGCCCGGTGCAGATGTATCTGGCTGCCGGCGTGCTTCTGGCCCGAGCTAACCAGTTGCCCGCGGCGGTGTTCTTTTTGCGTCGGGCCATAGACTGTGCTCCCCGGGTGCCAGGAGCCCGAGCCGAATTGGGTTTGGTGCTGATGCGACTGGGCCATGAAGCCGACGCCGCTGCCGTGCTCCGACAGGCATTCCAGGAAGACCCGTTCCATGTGCGCGTCAGCAACATGCTCCAGGTGTTGGACCTGCTGGCCGGATACGCCACGCTGGAGACAGAGCACTTTATCATTCGCTACGATCGGGGCCAGGACGCCCTGTTGGCCAAAGCCATGGCCTTTCTGCTGGAACAGGAAGTCTATCCCCGGCTGTGCCGACACTTCGGGTTTGAACCCCAAGGGAAAACGCTCTTTGAAATCTTCAGTCGTCATGGGGGGACTTCGGGCCATGAGTGGTTTAGTGCCCGAACGGTGGGACTGCCCTATGTGGGCACGGTGGGCGCTTGCACCGGAGGGATGGTGGCCTTGGTCTCCCCTCATGAGAGCGAAAAGGGTTTCAACTGGGGCCGGGTGGTGCAGCACGAGTTTGTGCATGTGTTGAACTTGCAACAAACCCGATTCCGCGTGCCTCATTGGCTCACCGAAGGGCTGGCCGTGGAGCTGGAAGGCTACCCTTCC
>JAJRRR010000401.1 GCA_024279285.1 Planctomycetota bacterium | reverse complement strand
ACCTGGTGTAAAGATTCTGCCTGAAGATTCAACAACACGAGTCCCTGGGCAATAGATCGCTCCAGATTCTTCATAGGCAGTCGTTTCTATAACAAATTCGGATTATCTTTTCGGAACCCGGTTTTGTTGGAAGTGTCCCGAGTATAGCTTGGTTTTCCCCCAGAGGGAGCAGCAGATGTGTGGAAAAAGAAGGGTTTTTGCATGAAATTGGGATTCTGAATATCTCCGGCGGCCGTCAGTCGCTTTGGTCAGGAGAGAAGCTCATGGATTTGCAACAGTTTCACCGTCGCTACGCTCAGGTGTGCCAACACGCTCGGGAAATTGCCCTACTTCAGTCCACGCTGGATGTACTGACTTGGGACGAGCAGACTTATTTGCCTCCGGAAGCCGGACCTTATCGGGCAGAGCAGATTCGCCATCTGGCGGGGCTGATACACGAGCGACGCACGGATCGTGCCTGGGGCAAGGAGTTGGAACAACTGGCTCCTTGGGCCCAGGAGCATCTACCTTACAGTGCCGAGGCAGACAATTTGCGCTTGCTTCTGCGCGACTGGCGTCGCCAGAGCCGATTGCCTCAATCCCTGGTAGAAGAACTGGCCCATACCACCTCCCGAGCCCAACAGGTTTGGACCCAAGCTCGGCCCCAAAACGATTACCAGTCCTTCGCCCCCTGGCTGCAGCGCGTGCTGGAGCTGAAGCGTCAACAGGCCCAAGCCCTGGGCTATCAGGAGCATCCTTACGATGCTCTGCTGGAGGACTATGAGCCGGAATGCACCACAGCTCAGGTTCGGCAAGTTTTGCTTCCCTTGGGGGAGGCGTTGCGGGAGCTTTTGCAGCGGATCGTTGGCAGCCCGCAGCAGCCTGAGCCGGGGGTGCTTCGGGGCCGGTGGCCTCAGGACCAGCAGGAAAAACTGGGCCACTTGGCCGCCCAGCAAATCGGCTATGACTTCCGCCGTGGAAGGCTGGATGTCACTGCCCATCCGTTTTGTACGCGACTGGGACCTCACGATGTGCGGATCACCACTCGGTATGACGAAACCTACTTTCCCACGGCGTTTTTTGGGATTTTGCACGAAGCCGGGCATGGGCTTTATGAGCAAGGGTTGCCGGCGGATCAGTTCGGGCTGCCTCGGGGAGAAGCAGTTTCGCTGGGAGTGCACGAGTCGCAAAGTCGCTTGTGGGAAAACCATGTAGGCCGATCCTTGGGCTTTTGGCGCTACTTTTTCCCCGAGGCTCGGGAATTGTTTGCCCCACAGCTGGACCAGGTTTCTTTGGAGCAGTTTCACCGGGCCATCAACCGCGTAGCTCCTTCGCTAATCCGCGTGGAAGCCGACGAAGTGAGCTACAACCTCCACATCCTGATCCGCTTTGAACTGGAGTTGGAGCTGCTGGAAGACAACCTCCCAGTGGACGACTTGCCGGAGGCTTGGAACCAAAAATACGAGCACTACTTGGGCATTCGTCCTGCGGATGTGGCCCAGGGGGTGATGCAGGACATTCATTGGAGTGCGGGCTTGGTGGGCTACTTTCCCACCTACAGTCTGGGCAACCTCTATGCTGCCCAACTGATGCACGCTGCCCAGGAGGAGCTTGGGGATCTGGAGGAGCTTTGGGCCCGGGGAGAGTTTCGCCCCCTGTTGGAGTGGCTTCGCACTCAGGTGCACAGCCACGGGCGGCGTTTTGCCCCTGTGGAACTGCTGCGTCGGGCCACCGGTCAGGAGCCTTCGGCCAAGTGGCTGCTGCATTACCTCAAGCAGCGGTTTGAACCGCTTTATGGACTCTAGGGCCCTACCAGCCCAAGGCCATGTTGGTTTCAATGACTTTTCGGGCTTTTTCCAGATCGGCGCCGGTTTGTTGCATGTAGAGTCGGATGGCTTGGAGTTTATCTCCGGCAGCTTTGGCCAGGCAGTCCCGAGCCGTGGCACAGGGGTCTGCTTGGCCGGTTATGCCCAAGGCGGCTTTGGAGATCACCCAGGCGTTTCGTGGGCGTCGGGTGATGCGGACCACTTGATCGTTGGGGAACGACTCCTGAACCGTGTGCAGGGCTTCCTCCTGACTGTCTGCCCACAAAATCACGATGTGTTGGTTGGTTTCCACTTCAAACAACGGCATAGCTGACCCCTTTCGCCAAAAGCGAGCCCGACATGAGCCCCTGGGGAACACTAGATTGTAGTGCCCAAGCCCCCTGGGGGGGCAAGATCAACCGGGCCGGGGGCAGGTGGTAGGGGAGAGAACGAATGTTAGGGTTATGCCAGGAACATAGCGGCAGAGCCGGACTTGCCGAGCCCAAAAATCCCGCGACAACAAAAGAGCTTGGGGCAAGATTGCACTGAAGCCCCTGACTGCCACTCCGCCGGAGGCGTTCGGGCAAGAACGCTCCGGCTGGGTCCTGAAGGAGAGTCGGACAATGTGTAGCTTTGACTGGGACTTTCTCCCGCCCGAGCAAGTCTCTCAGGTCCAAAGTGTCTGGAATGACCTTTGGTGGCGCAGTGGGGTGCGCGGCCCGTGGGCTCGGGCCGAAGCCCTGGCCTGCTACTGGAAACACTTTGGCTCTAAAAGTGCCCTGGTAGTGGTCGTCCGCCGCCGAGGTGGGGCTTGGGTCGGATGTTTGCCACTGCAACAAGTGCATGTGGCGAAGATGCTTCGGGCCGGAGGGTTGCCGGGCAATCCCTGGACCTCGGCCGGAGAACTGCTGCTGGATCCCACGGCTCTTTCCCAGCCGGAGTTCTGGTACACTTGGGCCCAGGCTCTCCGCCACCTCCCCTGGAAACTCCTCTGGCTCAATGAACTTCCCGTGGAAAGCCCCTGGTGGACCACTTGGCAACAACATCTGGCCCAACTTCACCTGGCCAGCCATTCTTGTGGGCGCTATCTGGTGGGTTTGACGCAACTGGAAGGCACTTGGCAGCAGTTTCTACGCACTCGTTCGCGCAACTTCCGCAAGTCCTTGCGTCGGGCCCAAAAGGCACTGGAACAACTCGGCTCCTTGGAGCTGGCCAGCCACCCTCACCCCCGATGGAGTTGGGAACAACTCTGGGAAATGGCCCAGAATGTGGAACAACACAGTTGGAAACACCAGCAAGGCACTGCTTGGACCCAACACCCCCAGGTAGAGCACTTCTACCGCCTTTGGAGCCAACGGCTGGACGAGAGCAACATGCTGGCCTTGCATGTGCTGCTGCTTGATGGGGAACCGATTGCCTACGAGTGGGGCTACCAGGCCAAAGGGACCTATTTTCCCCACAAGTGCAGCTACCACCAGCGATTTGCTGCCCACTCGCCGGGTCATGTATTGTGCGGGATGATTTTGGAGCAGCTTTGGGAAGGGGGGCAGGTGCAACAGGTGGACTACCTGGGCCCAATGAGCGAGGCGGTGCGACGGTGGTCCACCGGGCACTACTGGAGTGGGCGTGTGGTCCTGGGATGGAGTTGGGGACGAGGAGTCGTAGGGATGCATCGGCACCTGTTGCCCCGATGGCGGCGCCTCCGCCGGGCCACCACCGGCGAGCCCCTTCCAGCCCCTCTCCCGGCTACCACTTCAGGCCCTGATGGTTGACTCTCATGGCCAAAACTTCCTCCACCTTTGTCTTGCTGTCCCAGCAGGAGCGGATTTTCCCGCGTGTTGGTCTCCTGGGGCAAAAGAGCCAATCCGACTCGCCTTGATCGGCAAAAACGCAATAATGATAACAGATTGGCCCTTTTGACCATTTTTCGCCCTCCCAGAGCCACCGGGACAGCAGCACAGGGGGTTTTTTCGTCCTTGCTGCTGCCAAAGCTGGGAAAGGCAAAGCGGTTCCGGCCCCTTTTGACTGCAACTCAAGGAAGCTGTCTCAATGGCCCAACAGTCCAAATCCGATTCGGCGGTAATGGAATACCTGACCCAAGTGGGCGATGTGCTCAACTATGTCTTTGGCGGGATCGCCCGAGGCATAGAGCGGGGATTGACGGCTCTGTTTGGCTCGGCCAACGCTCGCTATTTGAAGCGAGTCCAGCCGATCGTGGATCGCATCAACCAGTTGGAGTCCAAGTATCGCCGCATGTCGGATCAGGAGCTACGCCAGCAGACCGACATCTTTCGCCAGCGGCTGCGCCAAGGGGAAACCCTGGACGATCTGCTCCCGGAGGCGTTTGCCGTTTGTCGGGAGGCCGGACGGCGATACCTGAACATGCGCCACTTTGATGTGCAGCTTATCGGCGGCATCGTGCTGCATGAGGGGAAAATTGCCGAAATGGCTACCGGGGAAGGAAAAACTCTCGTGGCCACCTTGCCCGCTTATCTCAACGCCCTGGAAGGCAAGGGCGTGCACATCGTCACCGTCAACGACTATCTGGCCCGCCGGGACATGGAGTGGATGGGTCCGCTTTACATGGGCCTAGGGTTGACCGTAGGAGCCATTTGGGCCGACATGGACCCGGTGGAACGACGCAAAGCCTACGATGCCGACATCACCTACGGAACCAACAACGAGTTTGGGTTTGACTACCTTCGGGACAACATGAAACCGGCAGCTCGCAACGACCGCCGCTACCCGCCTGAGCTGCGACAAGTCCAACGCGGTCTGCACTATGCCATCATTGACGAAGTGGACAACATCCTCATTGACGAAGCCCGAACTCCCCTGATCATCTCCGGTCCAGCCCATGACGATGTCAGCAAATACATCGTGGCCGACCGTATCGCCCGACAGCTCAAAAAGGGCATCCACTTTGAAGTCAAGGAAAAAGAACACACCTGCCACCTGACCGAAGAAGGAATCCGCGAAGCGGAACGCCTGGCCGGCGTGGAAAGCTTCTACACCCCGGGGAACATGGAGTGGCCCCATCTGATCGACAACGCCCTCAAAGCCCATCACCTCTACAAGCGGGATGTCAACTACATCGTCCAGGACGACAAGGTGATCATTGTGGACGAGTTCACGGGCCGCTTGATGCCAGGACGGCAGTGGAGCGACGGACTGCATCAGGCCATCGAGGCCAAAGAAGGCGTGACGATCAAAGAGGAAAACCAAACTCTGGCCACCATCACGCTGCAAAACTACTTCAAGCTTTACAAAAAAATCGCCGGCATGACCGGCACCGCCATGACCGAGGCCACCGAGTTCTGGAAAGTCTATGGTCTGGAGGTGATCGCCATCCCTACCAACAAACCCCTGCGACGCATCAACTATCCGGATGTGATCTTCCGCACCGAACGCGAAAAGTTCAACGCCATCGCGGAAGAAATTGAACGGATGCACAAGTGGGACATTTTGCTTCTCAACGACGGTCGGGAACTGCTGGGCACACTCCACCGCGAAGACGATCAAGTGGTGGAGTTTACCATTCGCGGCCAAAAACAACGACAAAGGATTCCTAAAGACCAGATTCGCTCCATCTCGCGCAAAGGACGGCCGATTCTGGTGGGCACCACTTCTATTGAAAAAAGCGAACGACTCTCCCGACTGCTCAAACAGCGCGGCATTCCCCATCAGGTGCTCAACGCCAAGCATCACAAGCGCGAGGCCGAGATCATCGCCCAAGCCGGACGCAAAGGAGCCGTCACGATTGCCACCAACATGGCCGGTCGCGGAACCGACATCATCCTGGGCGGCAATCCGGAGACGATGGCTTGGGCCCAATTGCAGCACAAGTATGCCTCCCGACTCGATGTACCCAAAGACGAATGGGAGCGCCTGGTGCGCGAAATTGAGCAAAAAGAACGCATGAAAGAAGAAGGCCGCGAAGTGGCGGCCATGGGCGGATTGCATGTCATCGGCACCGAGCGGCACGAGTCCCGACGCATTGACAATCAGCTTCGGGGGCGAGCTGGCCGCCAAGGCGATCCTGGCTCCAGCCGATTCTACCTGTCCCTGGAAGACGACCTGATGCGCATCTTTGCCGGAGAGTGGGTCAAAAATGTCTTGACCCGACTCGGTATGAAAGAAGGCGAAGCCATCGAAAGCCGCTTGGTGAGCCGACGCATCGAGGGGGCTCAAAAGAAAGTCGAAGAACTTAACTTCGAACGACGCAAAAACCTTCTGGAATACGACGAGGTGATGGATGAGCAGCGCAAGCGCGTCTATGGCTACCGCCAACGCATCCTGGAAGGCGGAAACTGCAAACAGCTCATCCTCCAAATGATTGACCAGGAAATTGATCGCCACCTGGACGAGTACCTCCATCCCGACTACGGCCTGGAGAGCTTCGCCCAGTGGATTGGTTCCCGATTGGGCGTGGAGAGCTTCGAGGGGAACGATTTCCGCGGATTGGACCCCGACGAGGCCATTCAGTATGCCAAGGAAGAGGCCGAGCGGGCCGTTGAGCTTCAAATTCAGGACGCTATTGATGATCACCTCCCCCAAGGAACCGATCCGGAGGAGTGGAACTGGGAAGCTCTGGCCAAGTGGTGCAACCGACGCTGGAACCTGAGCCTTCGGGAACGGGAGCTGAAACGCATCGGACGCGATCAGCTTTATGAATATCTGGTCCCCCTGGCCCACAAGTACATCCAACAACTGGACTGCTCCGAAGGGAAGAAGTATCTGGACCCGGACTATGGCCTCAAGTCGGCCGTGGAGTGGCTGGCTTACAAGTTCGGTTTGCGTTTACCGCTGGAGGAGCTCAAAGACAAAGAGCCAGAAGAAGTGAAAGCTCTGGTTCGGCAGCGGGTTCGGGAAATCTATCGCCAGCGGGAAATAGAGTATCCAGCCCTGGCAGCCATGGTGCATTTCACCGGCCGCGACACCTATGGCCGACGCCGGTTTGATCGGGAAGAAATCGCCCAATGGGTCAGCAAGCGATTCGGCGTGCAAGTTTCCGACAAGGAGTTTCGCGGCAAGCAACAAGACGAAATCTACGATCTGATCATCCACTACAGCCGCCAAAACTACCAACGCTACGAACAAACGCTGGTTCAAGCTCAGGAGTTGCTGCAACGAATCCTGCCTGATTCGTCCGACGAACCGGTTTCTATCTCTCAAGATCAAGTGGAAAAAGTGGCCCGATGGCTTCGGGAAACTTTGGGGAGGGAAGTCAATGCTGAAGAACTGGCTGAGCTTTCTCCCCAACAGCTCAAAGCCAAAGTGCTGGATGAAGTGGAGGAGCACTTCCATCCCGAAATGCGACGCATGGAACGCCAACTGGTCCTGCACCTGTTGGACATGGCTTGGAAAGACCACCTGTTGGCGATGGACCACCTTCGGGCCAGTGTGGGCCTGCGCGGCTATGCCCAGGTGGATCCCAAAGTGGAATACAAGCGCGAGGGGATGCGGATTTTTGAACAGATGTGGGAGAGCTTGGGCCGACAAGTGACCGACTTGGTGTTCCGGATCGGGACGCTGGATGAGAATTTCATT
>JAJRRR010000400.1 GCA_024279285.1 Planctomycetota bacterium | reverse complement strand
GTCGCTTTTTTCGGGATTTACGACAATTCCTAAAGCAAGTTTCGGCTTGAGTAGGACTTCTTCCACGGGCTGTTAGCAATGTGCTCACTGAGAGTTAGCAGAGGGTTCAGGCCAAAAAACGGAGAATGGCGCGGCTGACCCTGCATGAGGCCCCCGGGACGGAGCCCGGTTCCGCCCGGGGGTTTTTCTGTGCGGTCGCGGCCCGGGCTACGGATCGGGCCGCGGGGGGGTACGGAGTCTTTCCGGAAACTAGCTCAGGTGCCCGAGAGAGGATTCGAACCTCCACGGCCTTGCGGCCACATGGACCTGAACCATGCGCGTCTGCCAATTCCGCCACTCGGGCACTTGTTTCAATAAATTATTTACTCCTCCCCGCCGGGGGAATCAAGTCCCGGGCTCCCGATAGGTCGCGTTCCTCGTTGCTGGGCCTGAATGCACACAGCTCCCCACAGGCCACGCAAAAGAAAGCTCCTGCAAAGAAAGCATCGGTGGCCTCAACTTTTCAAGAAAAAATGGGTCAGCAAGCCGGACAAACCCGATCAAAGGCAAGACCACAGGGGCAGGCAGCGCAGGGGTCCCTTGCGGGAAAGCTTGAGCATGTGCTTCCCCGGGGCCAAGCTATCTGGGGTTTCGTCCTTGGCTTTGGCTAGCCGGAGGGGGCGAAATTCACCCTCTTGTGCTTGGGCATGCTGGCTTCCTAAATTTCCTGCCCTGTACATTTTCAAGTTAAAACTGCAACACCTCTTCTGGTTGGTGAGAGATACACGCTCCTGCGAGGGCTTCACTAGGACCGATAAGGTCTTCACTATGTCCAATATCAGACTCAGGAGTCCAAGCCTGTGGTTTGCTCCTGTTTTCCTGACTCCCTCTTTTCTAGGGGACAGCCCTTGCCAAAATCGCGCTGTCCCCAACCGGCAGAGTTTGCTAGGGTTGAACAGACCCGGTGCGGTGGTTTCCCCCGGGGCGGAGGATCCCAAAGTGAAAGTGGCACTGATCACTTGCGAGGTTTCGCCGTTTGCCAAAACCGGCGGGCTGGCAGATGTGTGCGCTGCCTTGCCCAAAGCATTGGCTGAGTTAGGGCACGAGGTGGTGATTTTCATGCCGGCGTTTCGCTCTGCGTTGCAAGGGCCGGTGCCGCTGGAGCCAGTTCCGCTGGAGCTGGAAGTACCCATTGCCAACCAAGCCGTGCGGGGTTCGCTGCTTCGGGCCACGCTGCCGGAGAGTTCCGTGCCGGTTTATCTGGTCCGCCAAGATCATTACTATGACCGGCCTGGGCTTTATCAGCAAGACGGCGTGGACTACCAGGACAACTGCGAGCGGTTTGTGTTCTTCTGCCGCGCGGTGATGGAAGCCCTGAGACGACTCCCCCTGGAAGTGGACATCCTGCACGCCAACGACTGGCAAACGGCCCTCGTGCCTGCCTATCTGGAAATCGAGTACCGCGGTGTGCCGGGTTTTGAGAAACTCGGTTCGGTCTTCACCATTCACAATTTGGCCTATCAGGGGCGATTTTGGCACTGGGACATGGTTCTGACCGGGCTGGACTGGAAGTACTTCAACTGGCAGCAGATGGAATACTACGGCCAGTTGAACCTGATGAAAACCGGCATCGTGTTTGCCAACACCATCACCACGGTCAGCCCTCGCTATGCTCAAGAGATTCAGTCGGAGCCGTTGGGATGTGGGCTCTCGGGCGTATTGAGGCACCGTCGGGAGGTGCTGTTTGGCATACTCAACGGGGTGGACTATCGGGTGTGGAATCCGGCCACCGATCCCCACCTCCCGGCTCACTACGACGCCGAAAACCTTTCCGGCAAAAAAGAGTGCAAGCGCGCGTTGCAACGGGAACTGGGGCTGACTCCGGGGGAACTCCCGTTGGTGGGCATGATTGGGCGGCTGACGGAGCAAAAGGGGTTTGACCTAGCTGCGCAGGTGATTCCCCACTGGGCCCAAAGCGGCAGAGTGCAATGGGCCATTTTGGGCACAGGCGAGGCCAAATACGAGCAACTGCTGGCCCAACTGGCCCAACGCTTCCCAGGACAAGTGGCCGTGCGGCTGGAGTTTTCCGAAGCTCTGGCCCATCGCATCGAAGCCGGTGCAGACATCTTTCTGATGCCCAGTCGCTTTGAGCCCAGTGGGCTCAACCAGCTTTATAGTCTTCGCTACGGGACCATTCCTGTGGTGCATGCCACCGGGGGCTTGGCCGATACCATCACAGAGGCCACTCCCCAGACCTTGGCCGACGGCACGGGCAACGGGTTTCGGTTTGAGGAATATTCGGCCCGAGCCCTCACCGCCGCGCTGGAACGAGCCTTGGGCTGGTATCGGGATCGGGCCAGTTGGACCCAACTGATGAAAAACGCCATGCGCCAAGACTGGTCCTGGCGACGAAGTGCCCGGGAGTACCAACGCGTTTACCAGGACACCCTGACCCGAGTCCGACGGAACTTGCAACACTTGTCGGCAGGAAGCTCCTGATGCAACCTTCGGTGCGTTTTGTGCTGGCCCTGCACAACCATCAGCCGGTGGGCAACTTTGATCATGTGTTCCAGCAGGCATACCAGGACGCCTACCGGCCGTTTCTGGAGCTGTTTGCCCAATACGGCCCGGAGCTAAAGATCGCTTTGCACCTCAGTGGCCCTCTGGCCCTGTGGCTGGAAAAGCACCATCCCGAGTACTTGGACCAGGTGGCCCAACTGGTTCAGGCCGGCCGGATAGAGTTGCTAGGGGGGCCATTTTACGAGGCCATCTTGACCATGTTGCAGGAGCCGGATCGGGTGGGCCAGATTGAGCTTTACTCTGCCTGGCTGGCCAAGCGGTTCGGAGTGCGTGTGCGGGGCATCTGGACCCCGGAGCGTGTGTGGGAACCCACCCTGCCGGCCTCGCTGGCCAAAGCCGGCGTGGAGTTTACCGTCCTGGACGATTTTCACTTCCTTGGTGCCGGGTTGGCTCCGCAGGAGCTTTGGGGCTATTTCCTCACCGAAGATCAAGGCCAGGTGGTGTTTCTGTTCCCGGGAAGCGAACGCCTCCGCTATCTGATCCCCTTTGCCCCGGTGGAGGAGGTGCTGGAGTTTTTGCGTCGCTTGGGTCAGGGGCAACCGGGAGCTGTGGCGGTGTTTGCCGACGATGGAGAAAAGTTCGGCATCTGGCCTCAGACCAAAGAGCATGTCTATGAGCAGGGTTATCTGAAGCGGCTGTTTGATGCCTTGGTGCAAAACCGCGATTGGCTTCAGATGTGCACTTTTCAGGAAGTGCTGCGGAGCGTGCCGCCTCGGGGCAAAGTCTATCTGCCCGAGTGCAGCTACCGGGAAATGACCCGTTGGGCCCTGCCGCCCCTGCGGGCCCAAGAGCTTCAGCAACTGGAGCAGGAATGCCAAGGCACGCCCGGGGAGGAACTGCTGCGTCGGTTCGTGCGAGGGGGATTTTGGCGCAACTTTCGGGTCAAGTATCCCGAGGCCAACGAAATGTACTGCCGCCAGTTGGCCGTCAGCCAACGCCTGGCCCAAGCTCAGCTCCAGTTTCCCGAAGCCGCTTCCACCCTGGAACAAGCCCGAGTGGAACTCTACCAAGGCCAGTGCAATTGTGCCTACTGGCACGGGGCGTTTGGAGGGCTTTATCTACCTCACTTGCGCCATGCGGTTTATGCCCACCTGATCCGAGCCGACACGCTGCTGGATCAGGTGGAACACGGCTCTTCCTCCTGGGTCAAAGCCGCCGTCAAAGACTGGAACCTGGATGCCCGACAAGAAGTCCGCTTGGACAATCCCCAGCTTTCCCTCTGGGTGGCTCCCAGCCGAGGAGGGCATGTGTACCACTGGGAGCTGAAGCCCTGGGCCCTGAACCTGCTGGCCACCATGTCCCGGCAAGAAGAACCCTACCACGAACAAATACGCCATTGTGCCCAACTCCACGCCGACCAGGTGGCCAGTATTCACGATCGCGTGGTGTGCAAACAGCCCGATCTGGACCAGCATCTCATCTACGACTCCTACCCGCGGAAAGCCCTCCTGGATCACTTCTGGCCCTTGGAACTAAGTCCCAAGGAGCTGTACCAAGGCCAAGCTCCCCAACTGGGCGATTTTCTCCAGGGAGTGTATCATGCCCGAGTGCGTCGCAGCCCCGAAATGGTCCAATTGGTTCTGCAGCGCACCGGCCAGGTGCAAGGCCATCGGGTAGAAATTACCAAGTGCATCACGGTGCCCTCGGGAGGGACTTTGGTCCAGGTGGAGTATCGCTTGCAAGGGCTTCCGCCCGAGCCGGTGCGGTTTGCGGTGGAGTGGGGCATCGCCGGACTTCCCCCAGAGGCCGAAGACCGGTTCTTTCAGGACCTTTCGGGCCAGATTCACGGCCACCTGGGCACGCAGCTTTGTTGGGAACAAGCTCAAGGGGTGCGTCTGGTGGACCAGTACCAGGACCTGGTGCTGGTGCTGAGCTGGAGTCGGCCAGGTGCGTTGTGGACCCTGCCAGTGTGCAGCGTCAACCAGTCCGAAGCCGGCTTTGAGCTGGTGCATCAGTCCGTGGCCTTGTTTGTGCACTGGGAGCTTGTCCCGGGAGAGCAACAGGAGTGGACCACGAGCTTCACCTTCCAAGCTCGGCGATGGAGTCAACTTGCTTTGGAACCCACTTCGGCCCAGGCCCGACAAAACCCCTGATTTCCCTGCCGAGAAAGAGCATGAGTTGGCGAGAAGCTTTCCTGGGAATGCTTTTGGCCGCTGGAGCCCTGGGGGCTGCTGGGGCGGTGGTGTGGAAGATGCCCTTGCCCCCCGCTCAGCCCACTTCGGCTCCTTCACCCTCGGGTGCCCAGCCCCCTCAACAGGAAACTCTCGTCCAAGAATGTCGCCGCGAAGCGGGGCAGCTTGCCCGTCGGTTGGGTGGAGGGTTTGAGCTACTAGTGCGCCCGCCGTTTGTTCTGGCCGGGGACCTCCCGCCCCCAGAACTTGACCGCTGGTGGAAGCAAACCGTGGCACCCGCTTACCACGCCATGCGACACAGCTACCTGAAGCATCTTCCCCAGGAGCCCATCGCGGTGGTCATTCTGGCCCATCGCCAAAGCTACCGCCAAACGGTGCAGCGGCTTTTTGCCCAGGAGCCGGTTTCCCCCTATGGGTTTTACAAGCCAGGGCAGCGCATCGTGGTGGTCAATGCTGCCACCGGCAGCGGCACGCTGGTGCACGAACTGACCCACGCCTTGATGGACTTCGACTTTCCCCAGGCTCCCGACTGGTTCAGTGAAGGGTTAGGCTCGCTGCATGAACAATGTCGGTTTTTGCCGCAGTTTCAAGGGCTGGAAGGTCTGGTCAACTGGCGTCTGCCCGGGCTGCAAAAAGCCCTGGCTCAAGGACGACTGCGCTCCTTGCAAGAGCTAGTCCAGGAGAAGAACTTTCGGCGGGGCAATGTGGGCCTCAACTATGCCCATGCACGCTACTTCTGCATGTACATGCAGCATCGGGGCGTGTTGGAGGAGTTTTATCGGCGATTTCGGGATGGCTTTGACCAGGATCCCAGCGGAGCCCAGTTCGTGGAGGAGTTGTTGGGCCCTTGGGACCAATTGGAACAGGAGTTCCGCACCTGGGTAAAACACCTGCGCTACGAACCTTAATGGCTCTGGCCCTTGCCCCAGGGAAGCAGAAGGCGATAATGCCCTTGGTCCTCCGTTGCTCTCGTTGAGTGCTGATAAAATCTGGTGCGATGATGGCTCAAGAGAGTACCCGTCTGCTGCTTGCCCTGGAGACCACCTGTGATGAAACCGCGGCAGCGGTGATAGACGAGCGGTTGCGAGTGTTAGGTTCGGTGGTGGCTTCGCAGGAGCCGCTGCACGCGCAGTTTGGGGGCGTGGTGCCGGAGATGGCCTCTCGGGCCCATGTGCAACGCATCCTCCCGGTGATTGAACAGACCTTGCGCAAAGCCCAGGTGAAACCCTCCCAACTCAGCGCCGTGGCAGTAGCGGTGATGCCGGGGCTTGCCGGGTCGTTGTTGGTGGGTCTGGCTGCCGCCAAAGCCTTGGCCCTGGCCCTGAAGGTGCCTTTGGTGGGCATCAACCACCTGTTTGCCCACATCTACGCGTGTCGTTTGGCAGCCGGTCGGGAAGTGTTTCCCTGTGTGGGTTATGTGGTCAGTGGGGGCCATACTTGTTTGTACCACTGCCGAAGTGCCACCGAGTTTGAACTGTTGGGAGCCACGGTGGACGACGCGGCCGGAGAGGCGTTTGACAAGGTGGCCAGCTTGCTAGGACTCCCCTTTCCCGGAGGACCGGCCATCTCACGCGTGGCCCAAGGGGGAAACCCTCAGGCTTATCGCTTTCCCCGACCCTTGCTGGGAGAGGGGCTGAACTTCAGCTTCAGCGGGCTCAAAACCGCCGTGCGCTATGCCATCGGTTCACCCGGCCAGTCGCGCAAGCAAGTTTGCCACCAAGCCGAACAACTCTCCCCCAAACAAGTGGCCGATCTGGCCGCTTCGTTCCAACAAGCGGTGGTGGATGTTCTGGTGGACAAAGCCGTAGCGGCTCTGGAGCACACGGGACTGAATCGCCTCTGCGTGGGAGGCGGCGTGGCAGCCAATCGCCTGTTCCGCTCCCAACTCCAACAAGCCGTGCAACAACGCGGTGCAGAGTTGATTATTGCCCCGATGGAGCTGTGCACTGACAATGCCGTCATGGGAGCCATTGCTTGGGAATACCTGCGGGCCGGAAAAACCAGCTCGCTGGACATTGACATCACCCCCGGCGTAATACGGTGATCGTCCTCTTCAAGGAAACCGATCCTCCGTGTGGATGAGAGCTTTTAGAATTTGCTCTTTCAATCAGGAATTTCGCTTTGGACTTTATGCAGGACTTTTGCACGATCCCTTATCCCATAGGCACCTTCTACATTTTGAAACATTTGGCCTTTAAGTGATCTTGCATTCAGGACATTTCTGCGCAGTGCTTTCGTGCTTGATTTAAGCAATTGAAACAGTAAACAATTCAAAATAACTTTCATATTACTTCACCTTTGGAAAAGGGACACTAGAAAAATCTCAACCAACTCTTGCGATTTTTCTTAATAATAAGTAGTTTCAAAGATTTTTTGAGGGAACACTTCCTCTGCCGCGTAGGCACGAAGTCTGGTGGATTCAGAAGGCTTGCAGTGGGAGTCAAAACAGAACCGCCTGGGCCAGCAGCCCAGGCGGCGTGCACAGGCCAAGCATCCCAGAGCAAGGCAGGATCATTCTCCTGCCCACAGGCACAGGCAGCCCCGAACTTCAAGATCAGTTGTGGCCCCCTGGCCACCGCTAGCCAGGGGATCGGGAGGGCCGGAAGGGAGTTGCTCCTCACTGTCTTCCTCTGCTGCACAGGAAGGACGGGTGGGGGAGGTGTTTGGGGAACAGATCGTCTCCCGGTCAGCACACGGAGAGTTCCGATCTCGCAGGGGAAGCTCCGCCCGAACGATCGGCACCTCGGCCGGAGCTTCAATCCCAATTCGCACACTCCGCCCTTGCACCCGAATGACCGTGATCCAGATATCCGAACCAATCCGAATCTTCTCGTTCACTTTTCGCGTCAGCACCAGCATGGCTTTCTCCTTTTGGTTTCTAGGGGGTCGCGTGTAGAGGTTTCGGATTGCAACCTTGATGCCAAACTGAGGGAAACCAGTGGAGGTTTTCCCTAAGATGCGTTTTAATAAGTGGTTGTGATTTCCAGATTGGTACAAGCAAGCAGCATTGTCGCTCGGTGGTGCGGAAAGATTTACAGTCCGAGGACCACCACCGTGAGTAAGTTTTTCGGCACTTGGGCCCTGCTAGCAATGAAAGCATAGG
>JAJRRR010000399.1 GCA_024279285.1 Planctomycetota bacterium | reverse complement strand
CAGCCACACCGGAACCACTTCGGCCGGTTCCATGCGGCAGGCTTTCATAAAAGGGCTGTTCCAACTGGGGTGGTTGCGAAGCTGGTGGGCCACACTTTGGGGCTCTTGCGTGGCCTGGTCCAGCACGCGGAACACGGCGCGCTTTTGCTCCAAAAGTTGCTTGGCTTGTTGGGCAGCCGTGCGGACCAAATGACCCATGTGAGGATGCTCCGGCTCCAAGTCCACCGGCAGGGCGTGTTGGCGGAGCACTTCAGAGGTGGTGGGTCCAATGGAGCCTACGACCACTTGGTGAAATGCTTTCTGCAACGGTTGATCCAGGCCGAGCCGTCGGGCCACTTGGCACAAGTGCACCACTTGTTGAGCTGAGGTGAACAGGGCCACTTGGCGCCGGCCTTCAACCAGCGCGCGGATGTTTTCTTCCAGAGGTTGTAGATCTTGGGGCAGAGCCCAACGATACACCACCAGCGGGACCACTTGGGCCCCCCGGGCCTGGAGAGCCTGAAGGAGCTGGGGGTTGCTCGCACCGTACTGTTGCACCAGGATGCGTCGCCCAGCCAGCGAGCCCCAGGCATCCAGCGTGTCAATCAGCTCTCGCCAGGTGTTAGGCTCTGGCACGGTCAGCGAGGGAGTCAGACCGCGCTTTTTCAAAGCAGCGGTGGGCTTGGGTCCTCGGGCCACGGTGACTACTTTGCCCAGAGCCGAAAAAAGCTCCTGTTGGGAAACAGCCTCTTGCACCTGCTGGAGAAAATACTCCACGCCCACTCCGGTGAGAAAAATCACCAGATCAAACTTGCCGGCCACAAGCTCCTGGGCAGCCTGGACGGCTTGGGGGTTGGTTCCAACCGGTACTTCTTCCAGAGCCGGACTGACATGCGGCACTCCCCCGTGGCGCTGTATCATCCGGCTCATCTCCTCGCGGCGGCGGTTCTCAAACGCCGCCACATGAAGCCCTCCAAAATCTGGTTTCCCTGTCAGGTTCATCTTGGCTCCTTATCACCGGCAAGAACGGTCAACGCGCCCTTTTCGCTTCAGACGGAAAAACCGGCACGAGGTTCTATCCAGGGCTCATCTTATCCCGTGCAGTTGACTTCACCAAGGTACACCCCAGATACGATCGCTCTGAGGGAAAGAGATGAACCGTTGGGAAAACCCCAACCAGCGGAAAACTTTAGTCCTCTTGCATGCGAACGATCCCTGGGCAGGAAATTTGGCGTTCAGATCGTGGGGGTTTTAACGGGCCGGAGTGAAAGTGCCAAATCTGTTCGGATCCGGAACCGATTTGTGCTTACGCCAAAGCCGACGATCAGGACAGATGGCCAAAGTGGGTAAGACTTCCTCATCGGGGTCCCTGTGCGGAAAGGACGGACGATGACCACAGTTGCTATTGCGTTTCGCTCTTTGGAGGAACTGCGCGACTTTGTTTATCAGTGGCTTTGTGATCGGGAGCAGCTTGTTCCGGGTGCGTATCAGATGACCTATCGCATCCTGCGACGCCGCAATCGGCCCTGCGGGGTGTATTTCTGTTTGCATGGCCCTCGGGCGGTGAAGTTTGCCGTGGTGTGGGACATCCAGCGGCAGGTGTTGTTGTTCTACGATCCGAGTGGTCAACGCTACCAAACTACGCGTCTGTTGCACCCTCCGCGACTGGAGCTGGACAACGCTTAAGGTGGGCCAGCCCCCACTAGAGAAACTCTTGCCACTGGCCGTGGAGGAGCCGCTGATGGGGACGGAATCGGGCTTTGTAGTTCATGTGGGGGTTTTGGGCCACATAAAAGCCCAGGTACAGATACTTCATCCCCCACCGGCGGCATAGCTCTAATTGGGTCAGAATGGAAAAAGTGCCCAAACTCAACCGGCTCAGGCCAGGGTCGTAGTAGCAATAAACGGCCGACAGGGCCTCGTACCCTCGGTCGGCGACAGCTACGGCGACCAGTTGATCCTGCAGCCAGTACTGGAGTTCCAACGAAGGACAACAAGACTCCACTAGAAATTGGCGGTATTCTTGTTCGGAGGTGGGTTGCGGATCGGCACTCAACCCTCGCAGACGACGGTGCAGGTCAAACAGCTCCAAGTGACGCTGGTCGCACTGGGGAACCGTCAGGCGCACCTCCAACTGTTCCTGGCCCCGACGCCAAGTGCGTCGTTGGGAACGATTGGGCCGAAAGCGGTCCACCGGCACTCGCAGTGGTTCGCAGGCTTGGCAACCCGGGCAGCGCACCCGGTACATCACCTCCCCTTGCCGTCGGTAGCCTTGGGCCAAGAGGCGATCTAGCTCCTGGGGATCCAAGGGACGATCAGGCAGCCGCACTTGGTAGCAGGCCCGGCGGTTGTCCAGATAGGGGCAGGAGAATCGGGACAGGAAGGAAATCCAAAACACAGGCCGCTGGCGGGCCGAAGCGCCCGAGGAAGCTCCCGAAGGGGTCGGAGAAGAACTTGGAGTGCCCACTACAGTTTGATCTTGCGTCGCGGCTTGGGTTTGGGCAATCGCCGCAAGCGATCCCGAGGAGGTGCGTTATTGTTATTGTTGTTTCCAGCCCGACGGCGTGGCTCTCGCACGCCCGTGTAGGCTTCGGTCCATTCCCAACCCATGGGAGTGTCCAGCTCCATTTGAGCCAGCACGGCCCAAGGCGTGCCGGGGTGTTCGTCCACGACGCGTTGCAGATACATGCGGGCTTTTTTGCGGAGCCGTTCCAGCACACTTCCGACGGTGGAGTTGGCGGGTCGGAGCACCCAGGTGTCGTTCTTGGGGTTTTTGAACTTTTTGCCTTGCTTGAGCAGAGCCAGCATTTGGTTATAGGTTTCCACGCGCACTTTGGCTGCCAGCACACGACCCATGGCCAGATCATACCCGGCGCGCCATCGTGGCCGGGTCAACTTGGGCCGATCCGGCTCGCCCATGAGCAAAATCTGATACAATTCATTGATTTTGGGTTCCAATCGGGCGGCTACTTTTTGAGCTTCGTCCAGCAAGCCCTTCAGCTCCCCTTCGTTGCGGAAGGGGAAGCGCAGTCGGGGGTTTTCCATCGGGTCGATCCAGCTTTTTCGGGCGGCCATAACCAGGGCCATTCGGGCTTTGTTTTGAGCTAGCAGACGCTCGTATTCCTGGACGGTGACATAGTCGGGGGCATAGTGGCGCATGATGGCCGGATCAAAGAAATACCGCAGTCGGGAGCTCATCACTTCTATTTCCCTCGCTCCCACGATCCGCACCCGAGCTGTGCGATTGGGGTGCATGGCAAAGTAAATCCCCCCCGTCTCGTAGCACAAACGCGCCAAAGCATAAGGGCCAAACCCCGAGTCCAGCTCGTCCAGCAAATGCCGATCCACTCCTGGAAGACCCAGTTTGATGCGTTCCGGATAAAGAGTTTCCGGGCCCTGGTCTACAGGGATCCACTGAACGGATTGATCATAGTTGGGATCCGGGTCTACCCACTTCAGATAGGCTTGCTCCCGACCAAAGGGAGCCGGGGCTCCGATCACATACACCCGAATCTGATAACGCTGACAAGCCAACACCGCCTGGTCCACCAGCCGGAAATCTGAACCTCGTTCATCAGTTACGACGACAAACAAGATGTTGCGTCGCGGAGAGCTTCGGGTGCGGTACTGACGGTACTTTTGAACTGCCTGCAAGATTGCCGTAAAGACGAATTCCTCCCCTGATTCGTCTGGCGGGACATTCTGCACCGCTTGCTTGAGCTTTTGCAGATCGTCCGTGGGTTCTTCCAGGAGGAAGTGGGTCTTTTTGCCGAATGCCATTATGGCCGACAACAGGGGGCGTTGTTGGGGCCGGTAGCGTGCAAAGGCGTTGTGTCCGCTTTGTTGAATGATCCCCAGTTCCCGATAGATCCGCTCAAATCGCTCAGCGATTTGTCGTCGGGTCCGATCCAGGCTGCCGGTCTGGTCAAATAGCCAAACCACCAAGGTGGGTCGCTGCTCCAAGGATTGGAGAATCTCATAAGTGATGCGATCCACGGCTCCATCGGCTCCACGGACTCCTTCGCCGGTGGAGCCTTTGACCATCAGGTCCTCGTGAAAGTGAGGCGAGGTGGCCAGTTCCACATCCGGCCGCAGTTCCAGGCGGGGCTCGGGATGTTCAATCACCTCCTGGGGCACCTGGGAAACTTCGTCCAGTTGGCTGGCCATACTCAGAGCCGCCTGAGCCGAAGCCAAACTCTCTGCTCCCAACTGCTCCACAGATTCGGGAGAGAAGGTGAACTCCTCAATCAACAGTTCAGGTTCGGGGAAATCTTCGGCGACCACCACCAGATCGTAAGGGCGCTGGCCCTGAATCCACACCAGCGCCAAGATCACAAACACGCCTACATGCAACACCACACTAGTGATCCACCCGGCGGTGTCGCTGTCCCACAGGCTGACCGACTCCTCGGACCAGGTGTCAGGCCTTGGACTGCTGATGGAACTCACAGGCGGGTCCTCCCAGCACCGAGTTGCCGGGGCAGTGCATGGGGCACGGCCCCCTTCTCCGCTCCGAAAAGCATTGTCTCTTTTGGGTTTCGCAAATGCAAGCAATTCAATGCCTTAAGCTAGCAATGCCAGGATCTTTCGGCAAAACGAACCCAGCCCCCAGTGGGAAAACGCGTCTGGGAGGCTGAAGTACTCACGGGTTTTGAGGTTTTGGGGACATGGGGGCAGCAGCGTTATCGGCCGAACCGGCTGGGGAGTTGCGTTTTTTGGAGGCCACAGGTTCCAAAATCAAGGCCACATCCGTGCCCACGGGAGGAATGCGCTGCGTGTAGGCTTCAAAAAGTAGCTCGGCGTTGCTGTTGGAGCTTCGGATAGGCAGATCCAACATAGCCGTGGGGAAGTTGGACACACAGATAAAATCTCCTTGCTCGGCCATGTAGAAGCGTTCTTTCTTGTCGGGGCTTTCCCACCATTGGCTGCCAGTGAAAATCCAAGGGTGCTGCATCTCTTGGCCGGTTTGAACATGACGGATCCACTTTTGAGCTGGCACGCACAGGCGTTTTCCATCGGGTCCGTCCCAGCACACCAGCACTCGGATTTCTGGGCCTTCGGCGGGCCGGTACTTGGGATCAAAACTCACGGGTCGGCCCGGCTCCACTCCCAACGCCAGCAACGCCGCATGCACCACATACGCCTTGGTGTTCACGCCCACGATGGACTCGTGTTCTTTGGTGAACTTGGGACAGGCGAACATCTCCAGCATGCCCCGACGCAACACCACCCGACCGGCCACGATCACCCGACGCCGCTTCAGATCAATCCACACGCCGTTGTCGGGGGTGAGTCGCTTGGCCCCTTGGGCTTCGGGAGGGACAGGGACTTTTCGGGACCAAATATCCCCGTAGGTCTGCTCTTGCTCCCGAACGGCGTCCTCGTCGGTGTAGAGGGCCCAGGGGTCCTTGGGCTGGGCAGAGGGGTTTGACTCTTTAAGCAAGGAGGGCTGGGCAGAATCGGGCTTGGGAGGTTCTGCTCGGGAGGGGCCTTGGGTGGGAACCACTTGCACTGAGGTGGGGGCTTCCCCGGGGGCGGAATTGGCCAAATGCCCAGGCGTGGAAGGAACTTGGGCTGCCCCAGCTCCCGGGGGAGTGGCTCGTTCGGGCAAGGGGTTCCACAGCGCCCAGCCTATCCCCATTCCGATCAAACCGAGGGCCACTCCGGCCACCAGCATCCATCGGGCCGACACGGCTGGTCCTCCAAGTGCGCAAAAGTCCAAGCAACGCCCCTTATTTCATTCTCCGCCTAATCTTCAGCAGGGGCAATGCGATTATTCCGTTCGGTCCTTTTTGCAGGCCGGGGATTATTTCGGCAAACCAAAGCAGTGATGAACGACCTCCTGGGCACCGCTCACATCCAGGGTGCGGAGAGCGAACTGCTGCTGGCCGATGGGTTCGGCGGCCGGTTCAAACCACTTTTTCAGTTGCTCTAGCACGGATTGTGGAAGCGAAGCCCCCGGGGAGCGTTGAAGCTGGGCCGAGACGATCAGCAGGTGGTACTTGCCCGGTCCAGGCAGCACCACCTGATAGTTTCCCGCAGAGTCCACTTGCGCGCATCCTCCCCCGTGACGACCGAGGGCTTCCAAACTGGGATGATCTTGCAACAAAGGAAACTGCTGAGGATGAAACGGGCGACCCGAGAGGCGTTCCGGAGGCGAGACGCCTTGGGGCCAGAGGATCACCATGGCTCCGGCGTCGGGCTGCAGCTGGCCCTGGTTCCAGTAAAGCACTGTGCCCTTTAGCAACACCTGACCGGATTGGGGTTGCGCCGGAAGGCCTGCCCGGTGCCAGCCCAAGTAAAAACCGCCCCAACCAAACGCCACTGCCACCGCAAGCAACACACCAGCCTGAATGACCAGCATCCGCCGATGAACCAATAGATATGCTGAAGCCCGAGGATCTTCCAAAGCCTCCGGGGCCCAAAACATGCCCTGCGGAGGCGCTTCTCTAGGAGGCGTTTCCTCAGGCTGGGACGCAGGCGGGGAAAGCGATTTGGAGTCGGATGTTTGGGAGGAGATCGGCGGGGGCGAGGTAGATGCAGGCTCAGAAGACGAAGAGGCAAAGGAAGGGGTGTTTTCCGAAGGGGGCAAAGGGCGGGCTTTGGGCAAGCTTGGGGACGGAAACTCCTGGCCACTGCTCGCCACCACCTCGTTTTCGGCTGAAGGGACTCGGGCGGCAGAGGCAGTGACCCACGGTTGGGGGCGGTGAGGGCCGACAAACTTCTCCTCAGGTGGGCTGTGAGGCGATTTGGCCACCACGGGAGCGTCTTCAGGCACGATCACTTCCACCCCACAGCGAGGGCACTGAACCACTTGCCCACGCTTACGACGCCCTACTCGAAGCACGCTGGCACAACCATAACAGCGAAACAAAACCGGCATGCCCAATTTCCGCCTACGGCGTCTCCTGGCCCTACCCTCGGCCCAAAGGAACCAAACTACAAGCTACGCTTGCCACAGAGGGCCTTCAATCCCCGGAGCGGTTTTCGTTGACACTTGCTGTCCCAAGGGACTTAATGAACAAAAGAGCAACTTCCCGTGGCAGTGTCCTCTGGGTGGGCGTTGGGTTTGGATCTTTCCCCTTGGGCCAAGGCATGCCAGCCATGAAGGTTTGCAGATGGGCACTTGGGGGCAGTGTGGTATGTTGGCTCCTTTTGTTGCAGTCGCTTGGGGCCACGGAGTTGGTGCTTCGGGACGGGCGAGTGCTTCGGGGCCGCGTGGTGCAGTTGCCCTCGTTGGTGTTGGACAAGCCGATCTCCCCGGACGCCTCACGCCCTGTCACCCTGGTGGATGATCAGCTCCGACGCACTTTTATTCCCCGGCGGCTAGTGGAGCAAGTGCGTCCCTCCCCGGGCGGGACTCCTGTGGAACGCTTCCACATTGATCAGCCTGGACGACGCGGTGGCTATCCGGTCATTGCAGCCGGGGCTCCGCTTCGCGTCACTCCCTTTGACGAATGGGGCCGACGCATCTTCACCATGAAAATGAACAAAGGCCCGGTGGACATTATCCAAGGCATCACTCTCATCACGCCTCAGTACATCAAAGTGGAGGCCCTCCGTCGGTTCAAATGGGAAATGTACATCAGCACTTCGTCGGTGCCTCGGGCCACTTTGAACCGTATCTTGCACCGCTACACCGACCCCAAAAATGTGGAACATCGCCTGAAAATCGCTCGGCTGTATCTTCAGGCCCAACGCTACGAAGACGCCCGGCGGGAACTGGAGGAAATCATTCAGGACTTTCCGGAACGCAAGGATCAACTAGAGCCGATCCTGCGAGAGCTTCGGGCTCTGGCAGCCCGACGACTCCTGGCCGAAGTGGAGCTCAGACGCCTGGCCGGACAACACCGTTTGGCTCTGGCCATTCTGCGCAGCTTCCCCTCCGACGGAGTGCCCGGCGAAGTGCTCCAACAGGTGCAGTCCGAGTTGGGCCAGTACAAAAAGCTCTACCAGCGAGGCCAAACCTTGGCCAAAGCTCTCCAAGAACTCCTCAAGCAACTTCCCCCGCCTACTGCCGAAAAGGTCAAGCCTTGGGTCCAGGAAATCTTGCAGGAGTTGAGCATCTTCACCCTGGATCGCCTGGGGGCGTTTGAAGTGTTGGGTCAGGGAGAAGATCTGCCGGCGGAGGATCGCATGGCCTTGGCCCTGAGCGGGTGGTTGCTGGGACGCGATGGAGCTGTGACCAATTTGCCGGTGGCGTTGAGTCTGTTTGAAGTCCGGCGGCTGATTCAGGAATATTTTCAAGCCCCCACTCTGATTGAGCGCCGCCAGGTGCTAGGTAAAATCCTGGCCCAAGAAGGCGCTACCCCCCAACGCGTGGCGCTGCTGCTTGCCCATATGAAACCCCCAGTGGAAACCCCTCCGGGAGAAAAGCCCGGTTTTTATCGCCTGTTGGCTCCGGGAGTGCTAGACGCCCCGCCGGTGCCTTATCTGGTGCAGCTCCCGCCTGAGTATAACCCCTATCATCGCTATCCGGCCATCATCACTCTCCACGCCGCCTATACCACGCCGGAGAAGCAGGTGGACTGGTGGGCAGGTGCTTGGGACAAAAAGGGCCAGACTCGTCTGGGTCAGGCCGCACGACACGGCTACATCGTCATCGCTCCTCGTTGGGCCAAAAAACATCAAGCCCAATATCGTTACTCCCTGGAGGAGCATCAAGCAGTGTTGAATGTGTTTCGGGACGCCGCACGCCGATTCTCCATTGACATGGACCGGGTGTTTATCACCGGCCACTCCATGGGAGGCGATGCCGCCTGGGACCTGGCCGTCTCTCACCCGGACCTTTGGGCTGGAGCCATTATCATCGGCGGGAAAGCCGATCGGTATGTGAAAGTCTATTGGCGCAACGCCCGCCATGTCCCCCTGTACTTCGTTCTGGGAGAACTGGACCTGAGGACCCGAGAGGCCAATGTGACCACCTGGGACCGCTATTTGCAAAGCAGCTATGGCTATCCGGTCACGGTGGTGGAGTTTCAGGGCCGGGGGCACGAGAGCTTTGTGGATGAGCAATTGCGGCTGTTTGACTGGATGCAACGCCAGCGCCGGGAACCGTTTCTGAGAAACTTTGAGTGTGTGACGATGCGTCCCTGGGACAACTTTTTCTGGTGGGTGGAGCTGGAGGAGTTGCCTGCGAAAAGTATGGTGGACCCTGCCTTTTGGCCGCCTCGGCGGGGCACTCGTCCGTTTCGGGTGCAAGCCAGTGTGCGAAACAACAACCTGCTTCGGGTGCAAGGACGCAGTGGACGAGTCATCCTGTGGCTCTCTCCTCAATTGGTCCAGTTTGACCGGACAATTCAGATTTACATCAATTCCCGACGACTTCGCTTCCGACCCGAAGAACTCCAACCCCAAGTGGAAGTGATCCTGGAAGACGCCCGCACCCGGGGAGACCGACAGCATCCCTTCTGGGCCAAAGTGGTGTTTCCCAAGTAGCCACGGGCGTCCTGCGGCTTTCGGCAGGAGCTTTTGCTCCAGTTCTGAAATCCCTCCCGGTGCGGAAGCACCCAAGTGAAGCGGCTTAGCCGCCTCTGCTGGCTAAAGCCGAGGGTTTGCCATTCGCCGTTCGCACTTACTGCTCGTCGCTGGCCACTGACGACTCGCCCAAGTCCCAAGGCACTCTCATGGGTGGCTAGAGCTGGAGGGCTTGCCTGGTGAAACGAGGGCTAAAACGGCAGGCTTGCCGGGATTGGGCATGCGGCGTGTGCCTGGAGCTTCGGCTTCAGAGCAGCGTAGGATGGAAGGCGTTTTACTCGGCGGCGAGCCGGATATCCGCATTACCTGGGGCGATGACCGCGTCGCGCCGATCACAGCCAGGGCCCACCTGACCTCGGTGATTCAAAAAGATGTGATCGCATTCTTGGCAGTAGGGGGTGGAGACAAACCGCACTTGGCCATTGGCAAACAAGAGATTGTATCCCCAGGGGCCATGATTGCGGCCGGGCCGACCTGTCAAGGCCCGATCCGGAGCATCGGCCATCAGCGGAAGCAGTCCGTCCCGCTGGCACCGAAACGGTACATATTGGCCCTGAGCGGTCAAATACCCTAAGCAATAGCCGTAGTCGCCTGCCATTTGCACCAGCACCTGGGCACACTGCTGTTGGGACAACTGGCGGAGCTGTTGGGGAGTGAGCAAACAGAGCTTTCGAGCACGCTGGGCCGACATCTGACACAGCAGTCGCCGCGGATCGTCCAGCAGACGATTTTCAAACAACAGCGAGGCAAACACTCCCGGGTGAGCCAATGGCCCAGAGGCAGGAACCTCAGGAAAGTGCTGATGGACCGCATGATAGTGTTGCAGGGCCTGGCCCAAATAACGCAAGTTGTCGCTGCAATGAACCACCTGGGAGCGGAACCGTTGCCAGGAAAGGGCCGGCACGACCATCAGCACCAGCACCGCTAGCACCACCGTGGCCGTAATCAAATCCAGGGTGCTCCACCGCGAAGCAAATCCACCGCTGGCTACGGAGGCTGGAGCCGAAGAAGGCACTTGTAAGAGTTGCCAAGTGCGCAGGGCAAGTCCACGGGGCGGACTCACCTGCGAACGAACCAACGCCAATTGGTTCAACACAGTTTGCCATCGGGCAGCTTGATGCTGCCAATGGGGATCGCTTTGGAGCTTTTGGGCCACCTGTTCTTCCTCCTCCGGCTCCAAAGCTCCCAACAAATAGCCTAACAGAAGTTGTTCCTCTTCGGGTTTCATGGGTTAGGAGTTTGTTTGGACACTTTCGGGTTGGGGGATGAAGCTGGGGGACGCAAGGCCTGATCTAGCCGCTTCATGGCAGCATGGAGTCGGCTCTTCACTGTTCCCAGGGGGAGGTCCAGCACTTGGGCGGCTTCCCGATACTTCAATCCCTGGAAGTAAATCAACTCCACCAGTTGCCTTAAGCTTGGGGGAAGCTCTTCCAGGGCCCGAAGCACCGCCTCGCGCTGTTCTTGCAGGGCAGCGGCTTTGTCGGGGGAGAGCTGACCAGGAGCGGGCAGCATTTCCAGGGTTTGGGCCTGGCCATCGGTGGCTCCCCCCTCCAAGCTCACCGTGCGGTGGCGCCGATGACGCCGCTGATAATCTATGGCCTGATTGGTAGCGATCCGATACAGCCACGGTCGCACCCGACGCCCAGGGTCGTACTGGTGGCACTTGGCGTGCAACTGCAAAAAAGTACTTTGGAACACATCCTCTGCCGCCGTCGGATCTCCTAGCAAGCGGTGCAAGTAGCGGTACAACTCCGTTTCGTACCTCCGGATGAGCTGTTCAAACGCTTCGGCCTCGCCGGCCTGGCTATAGCGGCGCAACAGCTCCTCGTCGCTCGGCAAAGCCGAGTCTTCCAGGTTCCGTCCAGAGGGCGACCGGGAATTCATCGCTTCGTTAGGTACTACGCTTCTGGAGAGCCGAAGGATCGCGCCCCGAGGCAAATCAAATCGCAAGAGGCTCAGCTTGGGGGGGCGCCCGCCGAAGGAGGCAGCTCCTCAGCCCCTTCCAGCTCCTCCAGCAATTGTTGAAAACGGTCCCGAGCCTGCTGAGGCAACGCTTTCTGAATCCGGCGCACGGCCCGACGCAACAAGGATCGCATCCGCAGGTCCATTTGTCGGGCAGCGATGGGGTTTTGTTGGGCCAGTTGTTGGAACTGTTCTAGTTTCAATTGGGCCTTTTCGTACTCCCCTCGTAGGGTGTATACCACGGTCTGGCCGCCCAGTCCAAACAACCGAGAAGAAACTGCCGCCTCGCGGTCGTTGGCAAACTCGTTGAACAGCCGCAAGGCCAGGTCCAGATCCCGATGCCGCAGGTACAACAGGGCCAGCTCCCGTTTGGCCTTAAGCACGCAAAGTTGGTTCTCCGGGTAGTATTGGAGCACCGCTTGCCAATGGGGAGCCGAGTCGGCCAGTTGCATGGCATAGAGCAACTGGGCTTCGGCCGACGGCAAGCGTACCACTTGTTGGGAGGCGTTGCCTGGATGCAAGGGCAACCGGGGGCGAGTTTGATAGGCACCCAACCCTCCCCAAACCACCGCCCCCAGCACGGCCAAACCCATTCCCAACCACGATTTCCAGCCCCGACGCTGAAGCTCCAACGACTGCGTGCGCATCAGATGGCCCAACTGAGCCGTCAGCTCCTGGGGCACGGGCCCTTGCACCTGTACCTGAGAAGGTTCCAACGCCACTTCTTCCGGCGAAGAAGGTTGTTCAGGAAGCTGAAACCGATTCAGGTCCGCCAGTAGTTCTGCAGCCGATTGGTAGCGTTGAGCCGGGTCCTTTTCCAGCAGGCGATGCACGATGCGACACAAGGCCGGAGGGAGGTCCGGCACCAGATTTTCCAATCGTTCCGGGCGTGCTTTGACATGCTGCACTGCCACACTCAAAGCATTGTCCCCCCGAAACGGCGGCACCCCCGCCAGCATGTAATAGGCCGTCACGCCCAAGGAGTACAAGTCACTGCGGTGGTCCACCGGCCGGCCTTCAATTTGTTCGGGACTCATGTACAAAGGGGTGCCCAAGGCCATGCCGGTTTGAGTCAATTGGGTGCTGGTGGCCAGAGGGAATCGGGCCAAGCCAAAGTCGGCCACCTTCACTTTTCCCTCTTGGGTCAGAAGGATGTTTTCGGGCTTGATGTCCCGGTGGACGATCCCCTTTCTGGCCGCTTGGTGCAAGGCCAACGCCACTTGGCGTAGCACCGAAATGGCCATAGGCACCGGTGGCGGTCCGCGACGAACCATGTATTCGCGCAGATTCCACCCTTGGATGTACTCCTGGGCAATGTAGTGCAGTCCTTGATCCTGACCCACCTCATAGATGCGGACGATGTTTTCGTGCTCTAGGGCGGCGGCCGCCTTGGCTTCCAGCTCAAAGCGTTGCACATAACCCAGATCGGCGGCCAAATCTTCCCGAAGCACTTTCATCGCCACCAGTCGGCCCAGCGTGATCTGCTCGGCCAGATACACATCGGCCATCCCTCCTCGGCCCAGACGACGCAACACCCGATAGTTGCCCAACTGCCGCCCGGTCAGGTCGTTCCGCCCAGGAGGGGCTGGTCCCTCGTTCATCATCCGATTCCCGATCCGGGGTCGGAGAAACTCTTTCCCAGGAAAGCACCAACTCGGCCCACACTCCCGATCACGGCTTCCTGGTTCAGTATGGACCCCCTGGGTGGAAAAAGCAACTTGGCCACAGAGCTGTCCCCCGAAGAAGACTTCACCAAGACTTACCCACCCAAAGTTGGAAGCTTGAGGCAATAGATGCGAGCCTGCCGTTTCAGCCACCGTTTCACTAGGTAAGCCCAGCTTTGTACTTGTCCAGCTTTAACCGCAGAAGGCAGCTAAGCCGCTTGACTTGGGTGCTTCCGCACCGGTCGGATTTCGGAGCCGCAGAGGCAATCTCCTGCCACAAGTGGCCAGTCGCACGCCGCAAGCTGGATCTTCGTTGACACAGGGGGGTGAGGGCAGGGCGATCCGGCACACAGGGAAGGAGGTAAACCTTGAACGCCTGGAAATGTCCTGCGAGCTTTCCCAGCCTGGAGAGGTTGATTCCCGGTGCGGTCAATAGCGTCCGTGATAGTTCCCGTTGCGAGAAGCGGATCGGGGGGGCTGGAAGTCGGCAGGACGCCGGCGGCACTCTATCCAGATGATCAGATCAGCTCGGGCGGGACGCGGTGCCGTGAGGGTCAATGGCACCAAAGGGGTTTCCAGGTGATTAGGCATCGGCACGCGGCCCAAGCACACCACCAGCACCCGATCCTCCGGCCAACGAAACTGCTCCTGAAGGCGACACTGGCACACCTGGGGAACATCCACCTTCACACGCTGTTTCGATCCTGAAGCCACATCCACGGGCAAGACCACCGGATGGAGCCGCTCCAGTTGGTCCACATGACATTTGATGATCACATCTACGGTTTTCCCGTCTCGGGAGACTAAAGGAGCCACTTCCAGCGAAAAGCCTTCTTCAATGCGGCCTCCGACGACTTCAAATCCGGGCAGGGAGTCAGTTTTGATTTGAACATCCTGGACATAGTTTCGGGGTCGGGTTCGGGTCAGGGTGTAAGGCTGACCGTTTTCCACCAACAGATGAGGAGAGGTGTGTTCCCGAAAATCCTGGCGGTGGCTCAATTGGCCATAGATCAACGCGGCGTCTTCGCGTCGCAGCACCCAGGCTTGCACCCCTTGAGACTGCACCGGCACTGGTTGGGCGGCCCGATGGAGCAGCACCCGCCAGTTGGGTTTGCTGAGCGTGATGACATGCAGGCCGAAGATGTGTTTTCGGGCTTCGGGGGCGGTGAAGCGAGCAACGGTGTCAGCTACGAGTTGCTGAACCTCCGGAGTGTGGTAGGCCCAAAGGGTTTGCCGATCGGCTCCTAACATGGCCGGCACTTCCCCGTGCCAGGCTTCGTAGCCGGTGAGACGCAAGACCCAATCAATAACAATCTGCTCCGGTCGGGCGCTCCACTGGACTTGGGCCGTAAAGGGCCGCAAGTCATATTGGCGCCACACTTGACCATGCGTGTTGGGCAGACGGGCTGCGGGTAGTTGGGCTGCCGTGGGCTCAATAGCAGAGGTTGGCCTGATCGGGTTTGCGGAGCGTTGGGTGGCGGAAACTTCCCCAGGGCGAGCCGCTTTGCGAGGCGGAACAAAGCTAGGAGGATCCCCCAACGCCCAAGAAACCGTTGCCAGCATCACCACCACCGCTTGCATCCATGCCCGCATGGCTTTCGCTCCTACCAATCGGATTTTTTCCAATGCCCCCGGCAGACGGACTTAAGAGCCTGGGAGTGCCAATCAAGCGGGCGGACTATAGCCATCCTCCTCAGGCAAGGCAAGTCGGAATTGACCCTGAGACAATCTGCTGCTCTCAGGCAGCACCCGGCTGCAAGCACTCCGGCTAAGACTGCTCCGAAGATTCCTCCGTAGTTTCTGCTCCCGGGGGAGCAGTGATGGTAAAGAGCACGGGAAACTCCTTTTCCTCGGGGAGGATGTCCTCCTCCAGAGGGACATCTTCAAACTCGGCGTGTTGGAGGATCAAGTCTATGACTTTGCGTTCCACGATCTGGTTGCGCAGGACATCCATGCCGCCGGTTTTTTCCAGTCGGGCGCGGATGCGCCGTGGGGACTCTCCGGATTGGGCGGCGATGAGCAGCACTTCGCGGTCGTAGTCTTCCGGGGTGGCGTCAATGCCTTCTTCTTCGGCGATGCGTTCCAGGATGAAGTGCTGTTTGAGAGCCCGAGCCGTTTCAGCCAAGGCGTTTTGCCGCAAGCGGTTCTCATAAGCTCGGATTTCCGCTTCCGTGAACCCACTTCGTCGCAATTCTAACACGGTGCGTTGAAGCTCTCGTTGGGCTTGGCGTCGCAACAGCTCGGGGGGCAGTTCCCACTGGGCGTCTTTCAACAAAAGTTCGGTGATTTGATTGCGTAGGGCTTCGCGTTGTTGGTATTCCAACCGGGCTTGGAGGTTTTCACGAAGCATTCGGCGGAGCTCTTCTTCGGATTGAACTTGGGGTCCGAAGCGTCGGGTAAGCAGCTCGGGGGTGAGTTCGGGCATTTGAGGCCGTCGCACATCCAACACATGAAATACTGCACGAAGTTCCTTGTTGCGATACTTGGGGTTGGGCGCTTCGGCCGAGATTTTCACGCGTCCTTGGCGTTCTTCTCCGGACCGGACGCCCTTCATCAGTTCGTCAAACCCCTCCAACACTCCGTCGCGGAAGCTCAGCACAGGGCGCAGCCGCAGCAGTTCTTCTTCGGCGCGGGAGAGGCGTTCCTCTTCGTCGTAGAAAGTGATGTCGGCGGTGATGAAGTCCCCGGGCTGAGCCGGCTCTTGCACAGGCACCAGATCGTTGGGCGAGATGAACATGCGTTGCAGCAGGCGTTGGATTTCCTCGTCGGTGATCTGGCGCACAGGGCGACGAAGTTTGAGTCCTTTCCACTGGGGCAATTCAAACTCAGGACGGACTTCCAGATCAAATTCAAAAGTGAGGTTCCCCTCCTGCGGCAACTCTACTGCTTCGGGATCAAAATCCGGCTCGCTGATGGGGACCAGATCGTGCTCCTCGGTCACCTGGTCAATGGCATCCAGGAGCAACTGGGCTTTGACCTGTTGGGCGATTTCTTTTCGGAATCGGGCGGCCACCAGTTTGCGGGGAGCCCGACCGGGACGAAACCCCGGCACCTCTGCCCGGGGGACCAACTCGTCTAGCACTTGGTCCACATACCGTTGGATGTCTTCCTGCGGGATGGTGACGACCACATGGCGACGGCAGGCTTGGGGTTTTTCAATCTGGACTTCCAGATGGAGTTTTTGTTTTTCTTCGGTGGCGGCTTGGGGCGTGTCGCTGCTCATCGTGCCTGCACCTTACAAAAAATCATCCCCGTGCACCGGGGAACTCAAACCACAAAAGCCCAAACAAAAAAAGAGCGGGTGAAGGGACTCGAACCCTCGACAACAACGTTGGCAACGTTGTGCTCTACCAACTGAGCTACACCCGCTTCCAGTGAGAAAAACTGCTTGTTGCGCTACAAATTATAGCGCAGCGTCAACCCCTTGCAAGAGGAAGCCCGGAGGTTTCATGCCACTTTTGGCCTGACCGGCGGGGATCTCAGAGGAAGTGCTGCAAGTGATTTGCATTTCTCTACTTACGAACGCCGTTGAGGAGCTCTTGAGAAGGCTGGGGATGGGGGAAGCGGGTCGGGGCCGCAGGGGCAGAAGTTTTTCGGACCGCGGGGGGAGTTGCGCGGGCCACGACGGCCACCAGCACTTGGCCTGCTCCTAGGTGCCGCAGCACCCCGGCCGCCTGGGAGGCTGTCGCCCCAGTGGTCAAAATGTCGTCCACCAACAGCACTGTTTTGCCCCGCAGGTCCACTTTGCTCCAGGGAGCGAAGGCCCGATGGACATTACGCCATCGGGCCCAAGCTGAAAGCCCCCCTTGGCTTTGGGTGGCTCGCGTGCGGCGAATCAGACGGCGGCAAGGCAAGCGGAGAACTTGAGCCACATGCAGGGCCAAGGTGGCGGCTGGGTTGGTCTGGCGCAGCAGTCGGCGCTTCCAGTGCAGGGGCACGGACACCACCAGTTCCGCAGGGGCAAGACCTCGCCTTTGCACTTCCTGGCCTAATTCCTGTCCCAAACCCGCCACGAGAGCCTCCCCGTGGACCGTCTTTCCTCGCAACACGGCCCGACGAAGGGCCCCTTGATAAGGTCCCAAACTCACCACCGGACCCAGCCAACGCGGCCAACTTTGACAACTGGCACAGCGTGCCGAGGACGGCTTTTGGACCAAAGGTGCATCGCACCAGAGGCACTTGGAGGGGACTTCTTGGGCCAGTTCCGCCCAACAAGCAGAACAAAACTTCTTGCCCGACCGGTGCGGCAATCCACACTGACACCACAAACAACACGGAGGCAGAACCACATCCACCAGTCGCACGACCCAACGCCAGCCAAACCAGCTCACCAGCGACTCCTTCCGTGGCAGGGGCCCTAGGGGACTTTCCCCCGGGAGCAAACACTCCGTTTGAAACCGGCCTGTTTGTCAGCTCTTCTTAAGGGGACCTCCGGGTTTGAAGACCGCAAAAAACCGGACGGCTTAACTTCACACCTCCGGCAAAGTCCAAGGACGGCGATACTCCGGTCGGGTCAAAAACCGATTGGCTTTTTCTGGACGAAACCGATACTGCTGGGGATCAAACTCCAAGGTGGCTTTGGCTCGCCAGGCGCAGTTGCCCAGATGGCAAAGCATGCTGCTGTAGTGTCCCACCGTGGCCAGATCAGCCGTGGTGGGCTTGCGCGTGCGCATAGCCTGGAGGAAATTGCGCACATGTTGCACCGTAGGATCCTGACGGCGCTGTTGGCGGATCAAGCGTCCTCGGGCGTCAAAGGCTCGCCAGCGATGGTTGCCAAAGACCACATAGCCCTGGTCTCCATACACCGCTGCTCCTTCCCCTTCGCCGTGCATGGGATAAGGGTTCCAAATGCGCAGCTCATAGGTGATCAAGCATTGGGCCTGGGGGAAGTCATAGGTGACCATAAGGGTGTCGGGCCACTGTTGGGCGTCGTCAAAGTAGTACTTTCCGCCCAAGGCCGAGATGCGCTGTGGCCATCCCAGTGGTGAACTTCCTGCGGCTTTCAGCGCGGTTTGGAGTCCCCAAACGGCCAGATCCAGCCGATGCACCCCATCGTTGCCCAGGTCTCCGGTGCCGTAGTCAAAAAACCATCGCCAAGTACCGTGGAAACGGTTGGGATTGAAAGGTCGTTTGGGAGCCGGGCCTAGCCACAAGTCGTAGTTCACCCCTGGTGGCGGAGGCTGATCAGGAGGGTGGCCGATGTTGCGTTGTCGGGTGCTTTCCTAAGCTTTGGCCATGCGTGGGGTACCGATGGCTCCGGAGGCCAGATAGCGTATGGCCTCCTGCAGGACCGGATCGCTTCGCGCTTGAGTGCCCAGTTGGACAATGCGGCCGTATCGTTTTTGAGCCTGGCGCATGCGAAGGCTTTCCACCACATTGTGCCCATCGGGTTTTTCCACATACACATCCACTCCGGCCTGGCATGCCAGGATGGTCGGGATGGCGTGCCAGTGATCGGGAGTGGCAATGACCAAGGCATCTACCCCGTGGTCCAGAATGCGGCGAAAATCCTCCACCAGTTTGGGTCGGCGCCCCACCAGCTCTTGCACTGCTTCGGCCCGAGCGTTGCGCACTCGGGCATCTACATCGCACACATGAGTCAGCTCCACATCCCCTTGGGAAGCGAAAGTTCGCAGCAAAGCGGCTCCGCGCCCCCGAACGCCCATCACACCCACCCGGATGCGTTCTGAGGGAGCGGCTCGTGCTGGCCCCGCCCGACCATACCACACTCCCCCGACCATTCCCATCGCGGCAGCCTGCAAGAACTCCCGACGGCGCATGCTGGGGCCTCCTGTGCAAGGGGCTGGTAGAGGCTGAAGCTATTTTAGAGCTGGGCGGGAGTGATCTGCTACCGAATTTTGCCACTTTGGCACATCCAGTCGGCTCTGCCCCCGAAGCCATCCTTGCCCAGTACGCCCCCAAATCACCACTTGCCACTGCCCCGGACTCAGCCCCTCCACCGCTATCGACAACGCTTCTCCGGCTTGCAACTGTTTCAACGATTTTCCGGTGATTCGGAGTTGGAGAGCAGCTTGGGCCAGATGGTGGAGGTCCAACAAACTCCCCCGCGCCGGTAGCCGAAAAGGCCGATAGAACTGCACTAGCACTTCTTGGGTATGTGGGGGCACTTGAGCTTGTAAAAGCACCGAAGTTGCAGGAGCAGTTTTGCCTGGGGCGGCCGAGACCAGGCTGAGCTTCACTTTCAACTTGGGGGCAAACGGCAGCACCAGCAGCGGATCGCCCAACAGATGAAACAACCACACATGTTCCCGTCGTTCGCGTTTCAGGTTGGGATTGGGACTGAGCCATCGGGCGGCCAGGCTCATGGCCTGGTTCAGAGGATCGTTTTTCTGCCAACCTTGCCAAACGCGCCGTTGAGCTTGCCAAAACCACCGGCCCAGCGTCATTCGCTCCCGGCTCTCCAACGGAATCTCAAACAACCCTCGCAGCAACTCGCGGCCTAGAATCGCGTGCCCATAGGGCATAGTCACTTCGGAGGCGGCGATCAGGGCCACGGGGCCTGGGGGACTACGAAGCAGTTCTTCGGCCAAGCATGCTCCCCAGGGAGAGTCCATCTGACCGGTGCTACAGCAAAACAAGCCCGCCACCGTGCCGCTAAGCTTGCCCCGGGAGGGCAACAACTGGGAGGCTTTCCAGAGGGTTTTAGGGACTGGACAAAGAGCCCCTGGAGACCCGTGCCCAAAATAGGCCCAAAGGTGCAAGCCCCCCTTTCCAGAAGGTAAGCGAAAAGGGCGACAGATGCGCTGTTGTTCTTGGACGCACAGAGTCACATCAGCAGGCAAGTGCTGTTGGAACAGCCATTGCAGGGCTCCTCGGATGGCGGCATCGGCCAGGGGGCCAAACCCACCTCGGCCCACCCAAAGGGTCATGCCCATCCCAGGGCCCGACTCAGACCACTGCCGCTGAGCGGCCAGGGTTTTGGCCACCACTTGGCGCAGTTGCTGTCGGGATTGAACGCTCCATCGGGCCACGGGCCAGTCGGGACATCCGTCGCCGTCCCAGTCGCCGTAAGGAGCGTCGGTCGGCAGCCCTCGGGTGCGAGCCCGCTGGCTCACCCTTGCCACGGCCACACTGGGCTTACGCCACTGAGGGATAATCCCCACCGGAAGCTTGTCCTGGGAAGGGGGCTTGTTGCCAACAGCTTCCCTCTCCAGCGAAGGATCGCCCACAAGGAGCACATAGCCCCAAGGCTTGCCTTGAGCGTGCTGGTGCAGCTTGCGGTGGAGTCGCTCTGCGGTCGTCTCGGGAAGAAGAACGATCACCCGGTGGCCTTCGCCTTCTCGCAGGCGAACCCAAGGGGCTAGCTCTTCCTGCCACTGGGCAGGACAAACCACCAGCACCACGGCCCCCAGTGCCCAGAGTACAACGGTGCCGCAAGAGGTGATCATCGGGGACCTTCTCGCTGAGAAACTGATTGGCCGATAGCCCAACCGGCCCAGGGCTTCCGTTCCTTTCGGCCAGGAATAGTAGTTAAAAAGGAGCAATGCTGTCAAGCCAAGCTGGCTTCGTTGGGCTTTCAGCACCTTCTGCCAAGCTCGGCATCACGCAGAGCAAAAGCGTCGTTTTTCCTCTTCCCGGTTTGGCTAAAGGGTGGTGGCTGACCCATCCTCACTTTTTCCATCACGGCTTCGCTTGGCAGCCCGTTGAAGCATTCCTCCTCAAGCCGAAACCTGTTTCAGGAATTGTCGTAAACCCCGATAAAGAAAAACTGTTGGTCTGTGCGCGGAGGGGGCGTCTTGGCTTGGTGCTGTGCAGAGAAAAACAAACTCCTGCCAACGCAACCCGTTTCT
>JAJRRR010000398.1 GCA_024279285.1 Planctomycetota bacterium | reverse complement strand
CAAGCCAACTTCAAAGGAAGGAGGTCACCATGAGTGATCAGCCCACCGGAGCCGAAAATCCCCAAGAACAGGCCCCAGGACCCGCTTCGGTCCAGATTCAACTCAACGACACGCAAGCCACCCAAGGCTATGCCAACTTTTGCCATGTGACCGGCACGCCGGAGGAAGTGGTGTTGTACTTTGGTTTCAACACCCAACCCATCGGCGCCACCAGCAAAGTGAATGTGCCCATCCATCATCGGGAAGTGCTTAACTACTACGCTGCCAAGCGTTTGCTGGCCGCTTTGCACATGACCATTCAGCGTTATGAGGCCACCTTTGGGCCGATTGTGCTGGATCCACGGCAAAGACGCCAGGATCAGAACTCCGGAGACGGAAACGGCCAGGGGGAACAGATGCCCCGGCCGGAGTAGCCCTTTTACGAAAAGGGCCGGACCAGCAAGCCCGAAGGCTTTGGCCCGGCTACACTCCCCGCTTGCTTGAAGTAGCTTCACACCGGGGCTAGGCGGCTCCTTCAATTTTGCGGATCACCACCCGAGTGTACCATTGCCGATGGCCGTATTTACGGCGGTAGTTTTTGCGGCGTTTGAACTTTTGGACGATGATTTTTTTGCCGCGTACAGGGCCGAGCACTTCGGCCACCACTCGGGCTCCGGGCACCGTAGGCCGACCCAGTTGCAATCCCCGTTCGTCCCGAATCGCCACCACCTGCTCAAAACACAGCTCCTGCCCACGCTTGGCATCACAACGCAGGTCCACTTCCAGCTCTTGACCCTCCTGCACGCGATATTGGCGTCCACCGTCAACAAAAATGGCGTACATCACCGTTCCACCTTCCCAGGAGTCACGATGGCTTTGAAGCGTCCAGTTTAGGCCATCCCGCCCTTTTGGTCCAGGGGCATTGGGAACACTCCCAGGGAGCTTTCCCCCTGCTCACTTCTCTGGGGAAACGATGGTCACCCACAGGGGGCGGGCGTAAGTGCTTTTCATGACGAAGTTGATGGACACATGGGCCATCACGGGCACCAGTTGGCGTTGCACGGGTTTGGCCCCGGGAGCGGCTTTGAGCGTAATGTACCCTTTGCTCTCATTGGCCGTAAGCAGGATTTTACTTTGGTTCCCCTGCAGGCTCACTCCAGGCGGCAAAACATTACCAAATCGGGAGCTGAGATGGAAAAACACCACGGCCAAGGTGACATTCTTTTTCAGCTCCGCAGAACGGACGATTTCCACCTCCACGCGCTTGCTCTCCCCCGGGCGGAGGGTGATCTGTTGAGGCTGGATTTTCATTCCCCGGATGTCCATCTCTGGGGAAGTGATCGAGAGCATGTGGGTGAGCACGGGCCAGTGTCCGCGTCCTCCGCCGGGCATATAGGTTTCTTGCCTGGGGTGAGCTTCCACGCGCAGCAGTTTCTCTTGACCGTCACTTTGTTTGACCTTGGCACGGCCAAAGATGCGGATTTGGGCCAATTGGGCCTTGGCGTCCTTGGAGGCTTCCAGCAGGATGCACCCGTCGGTCAAGTTGGGCAGGATGCGCCCAGCGTGGACTTGAACACCTTCGGGCACCCCTTGTACTTCCAGCTCGATTTCGCCTTGGAATCCGTTATAGCGTTGGGCCCGAACAAAGATCGGAGCTCCCACGCCTGGGACTAGGATCGTTTTGGAAGTATCCAGCAGGAGCCGAAACCCCGGTTCGGCCGGGGTAACGCGGATGTGATACAGGTACTCCGGCCCTCCACGCAGGTGCAGGTCCCGAAGTTCGATCACATACTCCCCATCGGCCGGAGCCACCCAACGCTCAATGTAGCTGTCCCCGATCAACACGCCCAAGTAGCGCATGTCGTCGTTGAGGGCCAGTGGGCGCCCTTGGGCGTTAAGGATTCTCAGGTGGGGATCCAGAGCCGACTGCAAGCGTCGGGCAAAGACTTCCACGGTGAACGCCTGCCCCCGTTTGGCTTCAAACCGGTAGTAGTCCACCTGGCCCTCCTGGCTGATGCAGCCGCAGATACCCCCGGGCACGCTCACGCGCGGAGCGGATTTCATGTCGGCAGCTTGTTCCGCCGGTTCCACACTCACCGGCAGATCGGAGACATACACGCGTACCGGGTTGCTCAGTCGGTCTTTCAGGGGGAGCTGAACCCAATGGACACCAGGAGCGAGTTGGGGCACTTTCCAACGCAGACGAGGCTGGCGGATGTGAAAGCCTACCAGTTGCACCTCTACTTCAGCACCAGGTTGCACGGCCTGAGGATGGATGTTGATCACAAAGGGGCCTTCCCAAACTTCAATCACATAGACCCAGCGCGAGTCGCCCTGGTAGCGCACATCCCGGATTTCCAACACATACTCGCCGTCCCGATCAAACTCATAAGCCAGGCACGGATCGCCCACAAAGTAGTTGTCGCTGGTGGCCAGGATGCTGCCTTGTTGGTTTCGCAGGACGAGGATGGGATCGGCGTGGGTTTGCAGGTCGTGGATTTTGTTTTGCAATCGCATGCACCGCACATGGAAGGTGAAAGCTTGCCCTCGTTTGGCCTGAAAGCGGAACATGTCCACATCTTCGTTTCGTTCCAGCCGCCCACAAATGGCCGCAGGAAGCTGCACTTTTTGAGCTTGGTTGAGGGAGTTGTTGTTTCCTTTTTCAACCACCACGGGCTGGGCCACCACGACCAACTGGCCCACGGTGCTCACCCCCCGAGGCGTGGCCACCCGAAACTCCCGCACTCCCAAGGGAGCATCTGGGGCCACCGTGAAACGGACCCGAAGCGATGTCACATGAGGGCGTTTGTTTTTTCCCTTGAGTTTGGGCCGAATCACTTCGGCCTGGACCCCTGAGCCGCTGACCCAAACCTGGTAGGCATCGTGCATCGTGTATCGGGAAAACACGGTGCACTCGGCCGTGGTGCCCACCTGAACTGCCACCGGGTTGAGACTCATGATCATCGGATAAAAAGTGTCGGCCAGCAGCGGAGAGCCTGTCGCCAAACACCCTACGGTCCAGCCCAACATAAGCAGTTTGATCACTCGCAACATGGCAGTCCTCACTGTGGGCATCAAAAACGAGGATTGGGCGGACGGACCCGATTCCGGCCCGCCGAAGGCAGGCTTAGTGGTTGAACAGGAACTCCTTGGAGTTGATCAGGGCCCAAAGCAGGTCTTCGTAGCCTTCCTTGAGCGAGGGGGCTTCCTGCACGAGTTGCAAGGCGGCTTTCAACTCCTCCGGACGCGGATAGCGGCACAGCGTGGCCAGATAAAGCTCCTCAATGGCCTGTTCGGGTTTGACTTTGCGTTTGATCAATTGGGCCACGCGCCCGTTGGGATCGGAGATTTTTCGGGCCAGAATGTCGCCGTTGAGCAGATGAAGGGCTTGGGCCAGATTTTCCTCTTTGGAGCGTTCGCACTCACACACCGTAGCCCGACGCGGCTTGCCAAAGGTGTTGAGGAAGTAGTTGGGATACTCCGCATCGGGCAGTTCAATGGCCCGGGTGCCCAAGGGAAGCTTGGGAAACTTGGTCCGGGTGCCGGTGGCCTGATCCACCGCATCCAACAGCGGTTCGGCCGCCAGACGCTTCACATAGTAGTGGCTGTAGAACCGGAAATCTTTGGCGTTTTGCTCATTGGGACGCCAGTCCAACTGATAAAGCCGCGAGGTCATGATGACCCGCATCACCTGCTTGATGTCAAACCCGCTTTTGACAAAGTGCTCCGCCAGGGCGTCCAGCAGTTCAGGATTGGTGGCCGGATTGGTGGACCGCATGTCATCTACCGGCTCCACCAGCCCCCGACCCAACAGGTAAGACACATAGCGGTTCACAATAGATCGGGCAAAGAAGGCATTTTCGGGCGAAGTGAGCCATTGGGCCAAAGCAATTCGCCGATCCAGCGGGTGGTCCACCGGAGTACCTTCCAGGGGGGTGGGCTTCATCACCCGACCGGTTTTCGGATGTCGCACTTCCCCACCTAAGCGAACCACCACGATGCTTTCTCGGGAAAAGAGCCCAAACTCCTGGGAAGTTTTGGTTCCCACTCGGGCAAAGAAGGCAGCAAACCCGTAGTAGTCGTCCAAGCTGTATTTTTCAAACGGATGGTGGTGACACTTGGCACACTCCAGACGCACGCCCAGAAACAGTTGGGCAGTGGCTTCGGTCAGCGCCGGGGCGTTGTTGAAGATGCGATAATAGTTAGCCGGACCGTTGCTGAACACCGACCCCTTGGCCGTAATCAGCTCGCGCACCATCTGATCAAACGGCTTGTTGGTGCGGAACGATTCCCGAAGCCAATTGTGAATGGCCCACATCGCCTGCTCGCCGATTTGCTTACTGTTGACGCGCAACAGGTCGGACCACTTGATTGTCCAGTAGGCGGCGTAGCGGTCGTTGTAGATGTCCAAGTTGGGATCCCCGGTCAGCCCCAGCAGGCGATCTACGAGTTTTTCCCGCTTGCGAGGGTCTTTGTCGGCCAGGAAGGCCCGGGTTTCTTCCACCGTGGGCAAGGAACCGATGGCGTCCAGAAACGCTCGTCGCAGGAAAGTGGCGTCATCACAAAGCGGCGAAGGTTCTATGCCCAGTTCGCGGAACTTCTTGGCCGCCAAGCGGTCCACGAAGTTGTGGTCTTTCCATCCGGCCAACTTCACTCCTTGGGCATAGGGGACCACAAACAGTGCCACCGCTGCCTGGCCTTCGAAGCGGACCATGATGGGGCCCTGGCCCTTGCCCTTGACACGCACTAGTCCCCCAGGCGTGACTTCCAGCATCATTTCGTCCATGGAGTCGAATCGGGCCAGGGGGGTGACATCGCGCCAGGTGCCGTCTTCGTACTGCACTTCCACACGCAGTTGCTGCTGCTCGCCTAGGCGGCAGATGCGATGGTTGGGCCAGACGCGGATGCCGACCAATCGGGGGTACTTGGGCTCGGGGCCTGGGGCTCCGGAAGCAATCCAAGCCCGAAGAGCCTCGTACTCCACGCTGTGGCGGTCCAGGCGTTTTCCGCCGCCGTGGGCCACTTCGGTGGTGGGCTTGAGCAAAAGCAGGCTTTTTTCCGGCTCCAGAAAGTTGACCCGACGCTGACGCCGATCCCGAACCACCGCCCGATGGTCCGCATACACCTCCGAGCCAAACACCGAAAGCTTGAATCCACCTTTGCCATACTGAGCCGCATGGCAAGCCCCGATCGTGCAGCCGGCTTTGTTGAATATCGGAGCTACCAGATGGCGATAGCCCACCCGGGGCGGATCGCTCACCTGGCTCACTTCCACCGGCACTTGGACCTGATGGCCTTCGTAGGAAACGGTGATGGTGGTGGAACCGTTGCCTTGAGCTAGCACCAGTCCTGTGGGACTGACCGTGGCCACGCGAGGATCGGCCACTTGATAGGAGCACTGGTGGGTGAGGTCTTGGGAATCAGGCAGGAGCTGTTTTCCATCGGGGCTTTGGCGCACCAGGAGCTGGACTCGTTCAAAATTGCCCCGAAGCACCACTTTTTGCGGTTCCACGACGAACCCTTGGGCCCAAACTCTCTGAGTGGCAAGAGCCAACACGCAAGCAGCTAGCATCACTTCCCACAACCGCAGCCACGGCTTCCGATGGCTCATGGCGTTCTCCTTAGGAAGCTGAGGAGGCGGGAACTCCGTTAGGCGGGAAGGCCCTTCGGGGGCCTCCGGTCCAAGGGGGGACAAATTGGGCAGGCCAAGGGAAAATCCACCTTGGCTTATTTATTCTAACCGCCTTCCCGATTCCTACCAACACCCAAGCCCCGTTTCCGCCGATCCAAAAGCTCAACACCTAGGCCACGGAGTTTTTCCAATACAACACGCAATGCAACGAACTCAAGAACCACTCAAATCCCACTTCCGTTTTCCCACAGGTTGCCTATAATCAAGGTTTCTTACTGTTGAAGGAGCTTGAGCATGCCCAAGCAAAAGACCCATAAGGGAATCAAGAAACGCTTTCGCCTCACGGCCAGCGGCAAGGTCAAGCACCGCAGTGCTGGCACCAGCCACCGTCAGACCCGACTGACTCAAAAACGCCGCCGCAACCTTCGGGGCACTTCGGTGCTCAGCGCGGTGGAGACGCCCAAGATCAAGAAAGCCTTGGGCCAGTATAGCTACTAGTGTGTTGGGAAGCGATGGCTGGTTTGTTGCCACACTTGGGGGGTGCCGACTACGAAGGTGCGGACGGGTAGCTAACGCTCGGCCGGAAGGCCGAGGGCCTTGTTTCCGCTTCAAGGAGCCACGCTATGAGAACTCGCAAAGGTGCTGCACGACGAAGGGCCAAAAAGCGGCTATTCAAGCGGGCCAAAGGCTATCGGGGAGGTCGCAGCAAGCTCTACCGGACGGTCAAGGACGCGGTGATTCGGGCAGGGGTGTATGCCTATCGGGATCGCCGCGTGCGAAAACGCATGTTTCGTCGTCTATGGATTGTGCGGATCAACGCTGCCTGTCGCATGCGAGGGCTGCGTTATAGCCAATTTATCGCCGGGCTGAAGAAAGCCAACTTGGGTCTGGACCGCAAATCCTTGGCCGAAATGGCCGTCCGCGACCCGGAAGCTTTTGACCAGGTGGTGGCCGAAGTGCGGCGTGCCCTGGGGTTGCCCGAGACAGAAACTGCCTCGGCTTAGCTCCGGCCGCGTGAGTCCCTCGCACGCTCCTTCCCTCTTGTCCCAGGACTTGGGCCATGACCTCCTTGGCCGAATACCTGGCTCAGCTCGACCAGTTGGAAAAACAGGCTCTGGAGCAATTCCAGCGCTGTCAGACGCCCGAGGAGGTGGAGCAGGCTCGGGTGCAGTTTATGGGCGCCAAGCGAGGGCTGGTGCGCCAGATGCAACAGCGGCTCAAGGAAATTCCCGGGCCGGAAAAGCCCCAGGCAGGCAAGCGCTTCAACCAGCTCAAGCAAACTTTGCAACAGGCGTTGGAACAGGCTCAGTCCCGAGTGGCCGCCAAAGCCACCCCCAAGGCCACCAGGCCCCAAAGGGCCCGAACTGCTGGAGAGCTTCCCCCGCCGTTTGATCCTACGGCAGTCCCTCCCGAGGCCCAACTGCGATTGGGCCGATTGCATCCGATCACCCAAACCATGCAGCGCATGCAGGAAGTGATGGCCCGGTTGGGTTTCCAGGTGGCCGACGGCCCTGAGGTGGAAGACCCCTGGCACAATTTTGAGGCCCTGAACATTCCCCCTTCGCATCCGGCTCGGGACCCTTTGGACAATTTTTATCTGAGCGTGGCCCGACTTACCGGCACTGGGGAGCCGGACACTTCCGGGCCGGAGTTGCTTCTGCGCAGCCAAACCTCCACGGTGCAAATCCGCGTGATGGAGCGGCAAAGGCCCCCGGTGCGCGTGATTGCGTTGGGTCGGGTCTATCGACCCGACACGGCTGACGCCACCCATTTTCCCATGTTCCACCAAATGGAAGGTCTGTATGTTGCCCCTGGGGTCACGATGGCTCAGCTCAAAACCGTCTTGAAGCTCTTTGCATCCATGTTCTTTGGCCCCCAAGTGCAAGTGCGGTTCCGCCCTTCCTTTTTCCCGTTTACCGAGCCCAGCGTGGAAGTGGACATGACTTGGAAAGACGGCTGGATTGAAATGGGAGGGGCCGGAATGGTGGACCCTCATGTGCTTCAGGCCGTCGGCTACGATCCGGAGCAAGTGACCGGGTTTGCTTTCGGATTGGGTGTGGAGCGCATTTGCATGCGGCAGTTTGGGATTGATGACATTCGGTTGCTTTATCGCAACGACATCCGGTTTTTGGAGCAGTTTTGATCCCTGGCAGCGATGATCGTTTCCTGGAATTGGCTGAAGCAGTATGTGCCACTGGAAATGTCGGCCCAAGAGCTGGCCCAACGGCTCACCATGGCCGGATTGAACCACGAGGGCACTACCGAAGTGGAAGGCGACCTGGCCATTGAGCTGGAGGTGACCAGCAACCGCCCGGACTGCCTGGGCCACTTAGGGATTGCCCGGGAAGTGGCCGCGCTTTGGGACCTGAAGCTGCAAGTCCCGACCGCCCAGGTGAACGAAAGTGGTCCTCGGGTGCAAACCCTCACTTCGGTTCAGGTGGAGTGTCCCAAGCTGTGCCCGCTTTACACCGCGAGGGTGGTCCGCGGAGTTCGGGTGGGCCCCAGTCCTGCCTGGCTGCGTCGCCGGCTGCGTACCGTGGGCATCAGTTCGGTCAACAATGTGGTGGATGTGACCAACTATGTGATGCTGGAATGCGGGCAGCCGTTGCATGCGTTTGATCTGGCCCGATTGGATCAGCGCCGCATCGTGGTGCGCCAAGCACGCCCTGGCGAAACCCTGCTGGCGATCAACCACCGCACCTACACTTTGGAACCTTGGATGTGTGTGATTGCGGACGCCTCGCGTCCGGTAGGCATCGGGGGGGTGATGGGAGGGGCCGAAACGGAAGTAAGCGAGCAGACCACCGAGCTTTTGATCGAAGCCGCCTGGTTTGACCCCGTTACGATCCGCAACACCGCCCGACGGCTGAATCTGCACAGCCCTTCCTCCTATCGGTTTGAACGGGGTGTGGACCCGCACTGGGTAGATTGGGCCAGCCGCCGCTGTTGTGAGCTGATTGTGGAAGTGGCCGGGGGAGAAGTGGCCCAGGGAGTGATCGCCGTGGGCACGGTCCCTCCGCCTCCACAGCCGATCCTCCTGCGATGGAGTCAAATCCCACGCATCCTGGGCATTGAGGTGCCCCGAGAAACCGTGCTGAGCATTTTGAGCCGCTTGGGCCTGAAGCCGCAGGAGCAAGGGGATCGGGTGCAGGTGCAAGTGCCCAGTTGGCGACGCGACCTGCAACGCGAAGCCGACCTGGTGGAAGAAGTGGCCCGATTGTACGGATACGACAAAATCCCCGAAGACGCTCCTGTCCCTCTGGCACCTGTGCCCCAGCAGCCCCGAGAGGAGGTCATTTGCCGGGTGCAACAAGTGCTCACCGCCGCCGGATTTCACGAAGCACTCACCCCCAGCGTGGTGGACCAGAACCAATGGCAGTGGTGGCATCCGTGGACTTCCCTGGATCCCCTGTGCACCCAAACTCCGGTGCTGGGCCGGGCCCAACTGCTCCGCCAAACCCTGTTGCCAAGTCTGTTGAGCTGCTATGCCACCAACGAAAAGCTAGGCAACGAGTCCATTGAGCTGTTTGAGCTGGCCCGGGTGTACTTGCCTCAGCCCGGCTCTCTCCCTCAAGAGCCGCTGGTGCTGGCCTTGGTGAGTCAGCGCGAGTATGCCACCGTGTTGGGTATCCTTCAGGCGTTGGTGAAGCGTATCACGGGCAAGGGCCGTTTGGAGATTCGTCCCTCGGGCCAGGTGGTCTTTTCTCAACATTCGGCTCAATTGTGGTTGGAGGGTGAACTGCTGGGCTACTTGGGCCAAGTGGCTCCCGAAGCAGCCAAAGCCCTCGAGGTGCGCCAAGTGCCCGTGGTGGCCGAACTGCGCATGGAAGTGTTGCTGGATCAGGCCCAACTTGTGCCCCAATACCGTCCCGTGCCCGAAACCCCGGCTGTTCGCTATGACATCAACTATGTGGTCCCGGTAGAGGTCACCTGGGCCCAGTTGGAACAAGTGGTCCTCCGCGCCGCAGGGGAACTGATCGAGCGAGTCCAGTACCGGGAAACCTACCAGAACCAGTCCCTGGCCCGAGACGGAAAAAAGAAAATCCTCTTTTCCCTCTGGTTCCGCGATCCCCAACGCACCCTCACCCACGAGCAAACCCACCGGCTCAAAGCCCAAATTGACCAAGCCGCCCAGGAGGCTTTTGGAGCCCAGTTGGGTTAGTCGAAAAAGCCTCGTTCCCCCCAGCCGAACGGCACCTCATTCACCAGTGCACATGGGGCACAAAGTGCTGAAGCTCCACCAACTCGTCTTCCGGCACTCCGGTGCGAAACAAGTAGAGGGACTCCAGTTGCCTAAGCTGCTTAAGCACCTCCAAGGCCGGGCGATCTAGCGGTACCTCGTCCAGAATCAGGGCCCGAAGCCCTTTCAAGTCCCTCAGCACCATCAGCCCTCGGGCACCGATTTGAGCCCGGCACAGACGCAACAGCTCCAAGTGCTCAAGCTTACCAAGATGCTGCATGGCCGGGTCGTCAATCGGAGCCTGCTCAGCGTTGAGCACGCGCAGTTGGGTCAGTTGGGCCACCTGGGGCATGGCTTGGGCACTCAGCGGCACTTGGCCCAAGTAAAGCTCCTCCAACTGGGGAAATCGGGCCAGAAACTCCAGCTTGGGCAACTGGTCCAACCGGGCAGGTCCAAAACGCAACCCCCGAACCTGACTGCCGTCCACCGCCGCCAAACGCTCCAGGTGTTCTGGGCGAATCACCACGGCGGAAAAATCCCATTGGGCCTGACCCTGAACCTGGTACTGCTTCAGCAGGGCTTCAAAGGGATCCACATCCTCAGAGTGCCAATCACGAGACTCGCACCCGAGGCCTGCCATCAGACCCAGGCAAAGCCCGCCCAGCACCACGCATCGCAAAAAGGAACGCATGGCTTGCGGAGGTTCAAGGGGAGGGTTTTCTTCGGGGGCTGAGTCGTCGGGCCCAAGCCCCATATCGCTGGGTCTCCAACTGGCAAGTGCCGGCCATCGTTTCCTTGGTGGAAGTCCACAAGTAAAGCTCCAGCAACTGCTGGCTGTTGGCCAGCTTGATGACCAGCCGGAGCCGATGCGGTGTGGCCAGTTGCACCTTGCCCCAAACTTCGTATCGGGAACCGCTGCTTTGGGAAATAAACTGACCGTTCACGCTTCCCCGTTCGTCCACGGTCAATACCAACCGTCCTTGCAAGCGGCCATCGGCGTCCAGGTGCCAAGTGCCCTGAAAGTCCCGAGGCCGCACTTCTGGATGGGCCCAAGGATCGTACTGCTCGGAGTTCTTCTCTCGGGGCAGGGGTTTTTTCCAGGCAAAAAGGGCCGCTCCTGCTCCGGCCCGAAGGCCCTTGCCCTCCGGGCTCCAGAGGTCTTCTCCCAACCCTTGGGGCACCACCTGGCCCAAGTCCAAATCAAACCGGAACCCGGGAAAGAGCATGCGTTGCTCCCCTCGGGCCAGCACTTGATCAGGGCTTTCGGCCCGATAGGTCACAAAACGCACCAACACCACCACTGGCACCAGCTTCGTTCCCTGACGGCGAAAGGCCCAGTCCAACTCCACCTTGGACCAGTTGCCCTGATCGGTGCGCACGATCAGGGTCGGCCCTTGCACTCCAGGCCCCAAGCGCGGCCAGCTTTGGGCCTGGGAAGCACGAAGTTGGAGCAAAGGCTTGCTTCCCTGGACCAGTTGCCGAAGTTCTGCTCCTCCCGGTCGGGAAAAAGCGTCCAGCCCTGGCTGCTGGGCCCAGGCCGCTGCCAATCCCCAAGCTGACCAAAACAAACTCCACCATAGCCCGGCTTTCATGATCGTCTCCTAGCGTTCGGCTTTTTGGAGAAAGTACCACTAGGATAAACCCTGCCGGAAGAAGTGTCATGCATGCAGTGCAGCTTGCCACTGGTAATTTGCGGCAAGTGATTTTTCGTCCTGCGGCTTGCCACTTGCAGCGCGTGGAAACCAGTGGAAGCATGTTTGCTTGTGCACTGCATTGCTTCACTTCCCCAAGCCTCCAGCTCCCCACGCCCCTCGAGCGAAGGCAAACTTTTCTTGGCTCTTTGGCCAGAGGGCCTTGCAACCTGGAGCCTGATGGCCTATGAAAAGTTTCCGTACTTTTGAAGGTGTTGGTGGAAAGTTGGGCTTGTTGACCGGAATGTGGAAGGAGACGGGACCGTGGCCATTCGTGTAGGGATCAACGGGTTTGGGCGGATTGGGCGATTGGTGTTTCGGGCCCTGATGCAACGCCCTCAGGTGGAAGTGGTGGCTGTCAACGACATTACCGACACACGCACCCTGGCCACTTTGCTCAAGTATGACTCCATTCACGGTCGCTATCCGGGCCAGGTGGACTGCGATGAACAAAACCTGTTGGTGGATGGGAAGACGGTTCGGGTGTTTGCTCAGCGTGATCCGGCCCAGCTTCCCTGGGGCGAGCTGGGCGTGGAGATCGTGGTGGAGAGCACTGGCGTGTTCCGCTCCCGAGCCCAAGGCGACAAGCCCGGCTTTGATTCTCACTTGAAAGCCGGGGCCAAGCGCGTGGTCATCTCCGCTCCGGCCAAAGGACCCGATCTGACCTGTGTGCTGGGCGTGAATGACGATCGGATCACTCCCGAGATGAAGTGCATCTCCAACGCCTCCTGCACGACCAACTGCTTGGCTCCAGTGGCCAAAGTGTTGCACGACAACTTTGGCGTGGTCAAAGGGCTGATGACCACCGTGCATGCTTATACCAACGACCAGCGGGTTCAGGACTTGCCGCATAAGGATCTTTATCGGGCCCGAGCCGCCGCGCTGAACATCATCCCCACCACCACCGGAGCTGCCGAAGCGGTGGGCCAGGTGATTCCGGAACTGAATGGCAAGCTCACCGGAATGGCCTTCCGCGTGCCGGTGGGCACCGGCTCTGTGGTGGATCTGGTGGCTCTGCTAGAGAAAAACGCCACGGCTGAAGAAATCAACGCCGCCATGAAGCAAGCGGCTGAAGGCCCTCTGCGGGGAATCCTCTGCTACACTGAAGACCCGATCGTCTCCAGCGACATTATTGACGACTCGCACAGCTCCATCTTCGCCGCCGACTGGACCAAGGTCCTGGACAACAACTTTGTCAAAGTGGTCAGTTGGTACGATAACGAATGGGGCTACAGTTGCCGCACGGCTGATTTGGTAGAACGATTGGGCAAGTTGGACTAAAGCCCCCCTGTGGCGTGCAAGGTGACTGTGCCCAGCAAACCTGCAACCTGCGGCACGCAGAAATCAGCGCCGATCTCGTGCTTCGGCGTTTGAGGGCAAGAGGAACTGCTTTCTCTCATCCCCTGTCGGGGCTAAAGCAGCAGGCTTGCCTCAGCCCCAAGACTTCCCAGCCCTATCTTTCCGAGGAGGCGGGTTGGAGCTGAGCGGAGCTGCTTCGCGGGAAGTGGCGTTGGACCACTTCGTAGAACTCTTGGGGGGTTTGCACTTTGACCACTTGGGTGCGGAACACCCGGGCCCCGGGACGGCCTTGGGCATAGCAGCAAGCAAACTTGCGCATCAGCACCACCCCACGCTGAGGTCCAAACCGCCGCAGCACCAGTTCAAAGTGGTGCAAAAGCAGTTGGCGTTCTTCTTCCAAGGTCAGGTCGGGCGGGATGGGTTCGCCGCGCAAGGCGGCTGCCGCCTGGCGGAAGATCCACGGCCGCCGAAGCGCCGCCCGGGCAATCATCACCCCGTCCACTTCATAACGCCGAAACGCCTCCACGACATCCTGGGCACTTTGAATATCACCGTTTCCAATCAAGGGGATGCGTCGCAGGTACTGCTTCAATTGGGCGATTTGATCCCAATTGGCCTGACCGCGGAAGTAGTCTT
>JAJRRR010000397.1 GCA_024279285.1 Planctomycetota bacterium | reverse complement strand
TGAGTCCCCGACACAATGGGGAGTCGTTGACGGTTTCCTGATCCTGGTTCCCGGAAGCGTCCCTGTATGAACACCCCGCACCAATCGGCATCGGTTCATCCGGCGCGTTTGTCCCCGGAGGAGCTTTGGGGGCAGTGTGAGGTGGAGTTTTTGCGTCGTAGTGGTCCTGGGGGCCAGCATCGCAACAAGGTGGAAACCGCCGTGCGGCTCCGGCATCGGCCCAGCGGCATTGTGGTCCAAGCAGCCCGATGGCGCCATCAGGCCCAAAACCGCCGCGAAGCCCTGCGACTGCTTCGCCTTCAGTTGGCTTTGCAAGTCCGCACATCCCCGCCTCTCACACAGCCTCCTAGCCCCCTGTGGAAAAACCGCTGTCGGCAAGGGAAACTCTTGATTAACCCCAACCACGAAGATTTCCCGGCCCTGCTGGCCGAAGCACTGGACCATTTGGCCGTTAGGGACTGGGATGTGGCTGGCACGGCTAAGCACTTAGGAATCACCACCAGCCAGTTGGTAAAATTGCTCAAGCACGAGCCTCAAGCCCTGGCTTTGGTCAATCGGGAGCGTAAATCGCGAGGGCTGGGTCCATTGAAATAGCCTTTTCAGGAAGTCCCATCGTGCCGGAAGAAGACCGTTTGCGGTGGAATGCACGCTATCGGGAACAAGGCCCTTGCCGCCAAGAGCCTCATCCGTTTGTGGTGGAAGTCGTAGAGGGGCTTTCTCCCTGGGGGGAGGCTTTGGATGTAGCCGGTGGCCCGGGACGCCACGCCTTGTGGTTGGCCCAACGCGGCTGGAAAGTCACCCTGACGGATTTGTCCGACGAAGCCTTGCGTCTGGCCGCTCAAAGGGCTCACGCCGAAAAACTCCGCATCCAAGTGGTGCAACGCGATCTGGAGCAAGAGGGCATTCCTGAGGGTCCGTGGGCACTGATCGTTTGCACTTTTTTTCTGCACCGTCCGTTGTTTGAGCAGTTTGCCCGGCACTTGGCCCCGGGAGGGCATCTGGTGGTGGTGCATCCCACCTGGAGCAATTTGCAGCGTCATGCTCGTCCCCCGGGGCGCTACTTGCTTCAGGATGGGGAGCTCCCTGGGCTGTGTCGGGGATTGTGCGTGCTGCACTATGAGGAGGGATGGTTTGCCACGGGCTATCACGAAGCCCGACTTTGGGCCCAGCGCCCCCGGACACCGCAGCCCACGCTCCCTTCCGACGGATGAGTTTCCAGCATCACTTGGCCGAGACGCTCGTACGGCCTTTCGTGGCCTTGGGCCAGCGCCACAGGACTTGTCCGGCACCTGGGGCCACGGGGGCTTGGGGCAGTGTGGCGTACCAGGCCAGGAGTTCTCGGGCCATTTGTTCCACCAGTTGAGGGTGTTGATCGGCCAAGTTGTCTGTTTCTCCTGGATCGCGCACGATGTTGTAAAGTTCCACCCGGCTGCGATCCGGGTTCATCAGAAGTTTGAAATCCCCCTGGCGCATGGCTAGCCGAGGCGAGTGGTTCCAGGGATGGCCGAAGATGCGATAGCGCCATTCCCAAAAGCAGGGCCGACGCCGCTTGCGCACCGAGCCAAGCCACACATCGCTCATGTCTTCCCCATCAAGCTGCAAATCGGAAGGAACCTCCACCCCAGCCAGACGGCACAGCGTGGGCAAAAAGTCCACCCCATTGACCACTGTGGTGGTGTTGACTTGACCGGCCGGGATGTGTCCAGGCCAGCGCAAAATCAGTGGCACCCGAATGCCGCCTTCGTATATGCTGCGTTTGCGTCCCCGAAGGGGACCGGTGCTCCCCACCCCTGAGTGCGCCGCATTGCGAATCTGGAAATCTTCCGGACCGTTGTCGCTGGAGAAGATGATGAGGGTGTTTTGGGCCAGGGAGAGCTGATCCAGTTGTTCCACGAACCAGCCGATTTGGCGGTCCATTTCCAGCAGGGCGGCGTAGTAGATTTGGGCCACTGCGTAAAACTTCACTCCGCCCGGGTGAAGCCGCTTGACCCGCTCCAATTGCTCCCGCGATGGATTCAGCGTGGCATGAACATCCGAAAGCCACACATTCACATAAAAGGGCCGATCCTGATGTTGGCGAATGAACTCCAAGGCGGCTTGCAGGATGTCCCGGGTGGCATGGGGGCGATTGCGGGGATTCCAGATGTCCAGGGGAGGTTTGCCTGGGACATTGCTGAATCGCTCCGTGCGATACACATCCACGCCGTACTCGGACGGTTCTATCGTGTTGCCCAAGTGCCATTTGCCAAAGTGAGCAGTGATGTAGCCAGCTTTTTTGAGCAGATCGGTCAGGGTGGTGACTTGGGGGTCCAGGTTATCGGGCATGCCCCGGGCGGCGTTGAGTCGGTGCCGGGCGATGTGGCCGAAGATGCGGCATCGGGCAGGCCATTGACCTGTCATGATCCCCACCCGACTGGGAGAACACACCGATCCGGCCACATAAAACTGCGTAAAAAGCGTCCCTTGCCGGGCCAGGCGATCCAGGTGGGGCGTGCGCACCAAGGGGTTCCCATAACAGCTCAAGTCTCCCCAACCCAGGTCATCGGCGAAGATGAACACGACATTGGGCCGCGGAGCTTCCGCGCCCCAAGCTCCCCGACCGCTAACCATCACCAACAAACCCACCAGACACCAAATCCGGACTCTCATGGCTTCCACTCCCGGGAAAAAGTGTGTCAGCGCTTCGGGTTGGAAAGGACCTTCGGTGTGGTAAAAACCCAGACCAAATCCAGCATGCGCCTCACACCAAAGTGCGCCCTCCGTCTATGACGAACACCGCTCCGGTGATGTAGCTGGCTGCATCACTGGCCAACAGGAGTGCTAAGGGTCCGATTTCCTCCGGCGAGCCCAAACGACGCATCGGGATTTCTTGCTCAATTTGTTGCTGGAAGCCGGGCCGCTGCTGAAACCATCGGCGGTTGGTGTCGGTCAGGAACGCCCCGGGGGCAATGGCGTTGACCGTCACCCCGTAGGGAGCCCAATCCGCCGCCGTGGCCCGAGTGAACATCACCAACGCTGCTTTGGCCGTCTCATAACTTCGGCCTTTGATCAACGGAGTGGCGATCATCGCACAGATGCTGGCCACATTGATCACCCGACCCCAGCGGCGCTTCAGCATCGCTCCGCCCAGGATTTTGGTACACACAAACGCTTGATTCAAATTCAGATCCAGGATGCGGAGCCACTGTTCCAGGGGGAGTTCTTCGGTGGGCAGGTCAATGCGCCGTCCTCCCACATTGTTGATCAACACATCTGGAGTGCCGAACTGGTCCAGGACTTGTTGACACATTTGTTCGGCTCCCTGGGGGGTGGACAAGTCTGCTGGCAAGGTGTGGCAGGGGATTTGTTGTTCTTGGAGTTTTTGTTGTGCTTGGTGGAGTTTATCGGGGTCCCGGGCCACCAGGATCAGTTCAGCTCCGGCTTGACCCAACGCCTCGGCCATGGCAAACCCCAGTCCACGACTCGCACCGGTGATCACGGCCCGTTTCCCTTTGAGGCTCAATCGGTCCCAAACGCTCATCACCAAGCTCCTCCAACCCAGAGGACAATTTCCCGGTGGGCACGGATATTGGGGGGACTGGACGCATCATAGTCCTTGACCCGGCAAGGTGCAAAAGATGGCCCTTTTTCCTAGATGACGAGCTTTCCCAGGCGGATTACAATGCACGCACCTTGAATTTCCGTGAGTGTCTTAAGTAGGGAGGGAAGCGATGTTGGCCAGCACCACCTTGAGCACTCCCGTGTGGATCCCGCTTTCTATTCTGCTCTTGGGCATGGTGGTGGTGCTGGGGATGATCATGGTGCTGAAGATCAACGCGTTCATCAGCTTGATCACTGGGGCGATGCTGGTCAGCTTGTTGGCCCCCTCGGGCGAGGAGACGGTGGATCGGATTGGGCGAGTGGCCGAGGCATTTGGGACCAACTGCGGGCAGATTGCCATTGTGATTGCCTTGGCGGCTGTGATTGGTCAAGCCATGATGGACTCCGGAGCTGCGGATCGGATCGTGCGGGGATTTTTGAACCTGTTGGGACAGAAGCGTTCGCCTTGGGCCCTGATGGCCAGCGGCTATGTGCTGTCCATTCCGGTGTTTTTTGACACGGTGTTTTTTCTGCTGGTGCCGCTGGCTCGTTCGTTTTATCGGCGCACAGGGAGCAACTATCTGCTTTGTCTTTTGGCCATCACGGCCGGAGGGGCGATCACCCACTCGTTGGTTCCGCCCACCCCGGGCCCGCTGGCTATGGCAGCCCAGTTGAAGATTGACCTGGGCGTGATGATCGGCGTGGGAGCCTTGGTGGCGTTGCCTTGTGCGGTGGTAGGTGTGCTGGTGGGCCAGTGGCTAGACAGGCGTTGGCCGGTTCCGCTACGCGAGTTGGAAGGTCAGCCCACGGCCAGCTCTCCCCCCAACTTGCCTCCTCTTGGAGCGTCGGTGTTGCCGGTGGTGGTGCCGGTGGTGCTGATTGCCTGCCACACCACGGCCAAATCCTTGGCCGGCAAAAGTGCCCAAGGAATCTGGCCCAGTGTGTTGGCCATCACTTCGGTGTTGGGCAACGCCAACTTTGCCTTGCTGGTGGCTTTGGCTCTGGCCTTGGCCGTTTATGTGCGTCAAGTGCGCCCGGATCGAACTACTTTGGCCCAAATGATTGAACGCTCCCTGATGACCGGAGGGTTGATCATCCTGATCACCGCCGCAGGAGCCTCATTTGGAGCTATGCTCAAAGAAGCTCAAGTGGGTGCAGCGATCCAGCAGCTCTTTGGTGCCGAGGGAGATTCGGGATTGGGGCTACTGTGGTTGGGATTTGGAATCGCTTCGTTGCTGAAAGTGGCTCAAGGCTCCAGCACTGCGGCAATGATTATCACTTCGGCCATGCTGGCTCCGGTGGCCCAAGCCGCTCCACCACCGTTTCATGGGGTCTATCTGGCCACGGCCATCGGCTCGGGCTCTCTGGTCGGAGGCTGGATGAACGACAGTGGGTTTTGGGTCTTTGCCAAAATGGGCGGCTTGACCGAAACCGAAACCCTCCGCTCCTGGACGGTAATCCTGGCCGTGCTGGGAACCACCGGAATGCTGACCACTTTGGTGCTGTGTCAACTGATGCCTCTGGTCAGTTCCGGCTAAGGCAAATGAAGTTTTAGCTCCAACACCAACCGATCCGACTCTTGACGCAACGCCACCGTAGCTTCCCGAAGCTGCCGCAACCATTGGAGCAGTTGGTTCATGGTTTGCTGGGCTTTTTCAGGAGGCACACCTTGGGTAAGCAGGGTTTGAGCGGTCAGTGCAGCTTGATTCTGCTTCAACACGGCCGCAAGTTCCGTCCAATTGATCCACAGAGCCGTGTTCAGCCCTTGGGCCGGAGGATCGCTGCGGTCCAGCAGTTCGTCCACCACGGCCTTGGCCAGCTCAGGCGTGCTGCTGATCACGAAGTAGCGGCCCACCTCAATCGCACTGGGAGCGAAGTTGTAGTAGAGCGTTTCTTTGGGACTGGTGGCCTGGGGAGGCAGGACGAATCGGGCCACAAAGAGCTTGTGGCCCCGATGCTGTTGCGTCTCCAGGATCAACGGAGGAAAGTCCTGTTGCACCCCGATGATGTTCAGAAAACTCACCACCCGTTGGTAAGCCACCAACAGCGATTGGCGGACCGCCTCGGGGTGTTTCATCTTGATCACAAGTGCTGCTGCGGGGAGCTTCAGCGCGGGGGCTTTGTTCGGGGAAAAATCTTGTCGGGCCACCACCACGCGAACACGGGGATCCAGGTGAGCCAGAACATCCTCCTGCAGCTCCACACGACCTAAGAACAGGCCCAGCGTAGCTTCCGCTTCGTCAAACTGACCCAACACCTCCGACTCAAACAGCTCCTCGCGCAGTTTCCACCACTGGGCCAGGTCGCGGTAGAAGGTCAAGCTGGCCACCGTTCCGGGGGGCCGAAGCAGTCCGCCACCGGATTCTTCTTGGGGGGCGAAGAACCACTGGCGTCGGGCTGCCACCCGATCCGGCTGCCAAGGCAAAATCACTCCCACCCGAAGCTCCCCGGTTTGCAGGTCTATCCCTGCGGCTACCACTTCTGCTTGGGCCAAGGCGTCTAAAATCCCGCCTGCCAAAAGTTCCAAAACCGGCTCGTCGTGCTTGCCACTGACGACCCGATGGAACTGGGGAAGGAACTTCACCGGAGCCAGCCGAAACATGGCCCAACCCGTGTGGAACTGATCTGCAAGCTGACGGGCTTTGCGGTAGTCTTGCGTCGTGCCCAAGTGGGTCTTCACCCGACCTAAATGACGATCCAACACCTGACGCAACGCCGAGGAAGAGTTGCTCAGCACAAGCAGCGCACCCAATCGGACCGCAAAAAGCTCCCCGCCCAAGTCGTGGACTTCCAAGCCTTGAAGAGAACTCCTACGGGATTCGCGCCCTAGTTGCTTGGCTACACCCACCAAGGCCTGAAGTAGTTTTTCCGAAGCTTCCGGCTGCCGACCTTGCAGAAACACTAAAACACTTCGGTGGATGGGTTCCACGGCCACGGCCACTTGGGCATTGGAAGCCCGGTGCAGCAACTCCCAAGGGTCCATTTGGACTTGGTTTCCCAAGGCTTGCAGGAGTTTTCGGGGCTGACGGACCGAAGGGTGGTTGCGCAGGGGGGCCAGTAATCGGAAAAGTGGGGTCTGCTCCAGGCGACGCAGTTTTTGCACTTGAGCCCAAACGGCTTCCGGCTGAGTAATTTCCAGATAAAAAATGGCAGTTTCGGGAACCAGCTCCACCAAGGGTTTGGACTGAGCGGGAGCTTCCACCGCAATGCCTAAAATCAGGCTCCAGCCCAACGCTACGCTCCAGAACCTGTTCATGACCTTCCCCTTTCTAAAGCAGGTTTTTTGGCAATCCACGGTATTGAGAGCACGCTCCCACTTGGGAATACCGGGGCACTCGGGGGGAGAGTTTCATTGCGCGCTTGAAGTTTTAAGGATTTTGGCCATTTGGCAAAACCAAGGGTTCCTTTGTGGGGTAAGAGAGGTAGAAGTTTTTCCAGGGATTCCTTTGTTCGGCTTTGGCTTTGCCCAGGAGAGAGGCCATGGTGTCCCAGCGGTTGGATCCTGCTTGGGCTTGGACAGCTTTTGAACCGGAGGGTAAGCAGGGTTGGGACTGGGGATGTGTGGTTCATCTCTACCGTCGGGCAGCCTTCGGGGCAACTTGGGAACAGGTGGAACGGGCTCTGGTTCTCGGTCCGGAGAAGGCCGTGGATCAGCTCCTCCACCCACCCAAACAAGCCGAACAATTCTACACCCAAATGGACCAAGTGGCTTTGGCCTTGCTCAGTGGCGATGATGCCACCAACTTGCCTCCCTGGTGGTTGTATGTGATTCGCTTCAGTCCTGACCCACTTCGGGAACGAGCTGCCCTGTTTTGGCACGATCACTTTGCCACCTCAGCGGCAAAGGTTACCAGTGGCATGCTCATGTGGCGGCAGAATCGTCTGTTTCGCCGCTTGGGTTTAGGTCCTTTTGGCACCTTGTTGGAGCAAGTGGCCAAAGATCCGGCCATGATGCTTTGGCTCGACGGGGCCTTGAACCGCCGCCGTCGGCCCAACGAAAACTTCGCCCGAGAGGTGATGGAACTTTTCACGCTGGGCTTGGGCCACTACAGCGAACAGGACATCAAAGAAGCGGCCCGAGCCTTCACCGGATGGCGACTCCGACGACTCCATGGAGACTGGGAGTTTTACTTTGATTTCCAAGAACACGACTCTGGAGAAAAAGTGGTCCTGGGCCGTCGGGGGCGATGGCGCGGGGAAGATGTGTTGCAAATCCTTTTGGACCACCCGGCCACCGCCCGATTCCTGGTCCGCAAATGGTGCCAGTATCTCATCTCCCAACAGCTCCCCTGGACCGACGAACTGATTGAACCCCTGGCCCAAGACTACCGTCAGCACAACTACGACACCCGCTGGCTGCTACGCACCATGTTGCGGAGCAATCTATTTTATTCCCCTCAGGTGCGATTCCAGAAAGTCAAATCCCCGGTGGATTTTGCCCTGGGGATTTTGGTGGCTTTGGGAGGCACGACCAACTTCCGCACTTTGGCCCAACGCTTGAATCAGCTCGGACAGCGCCTGTTTTATCCGCCCAATGTGGCCGGATGGCCCCGGGGCACAGCTTGGCTCAACTCGGCCACTTTGGTCGGACGGCTCAATCTGGCTTGGGAACTCGGTTCTTCCGAAGGCCGGATTCCTTGGGAACAAATTCTCCAGAAGCATGAGCTTCGCACCCGAGAACAAGCCGCCCAGTGGCTGTGTCGGTTGTTTTTGGGCCATCAGGAGGTAGCTTCCCAGGTGGCCCAAGCCGTTCCACCCACCCGACCCTCGCCGCAAACCATGGCGCGGCTGCTTCAGGCTCTGGCTGCCGTGCCGGTTTTCCAGCTAGCCTGATTTTGCAAAGGAGGGAACCCATGCCCGGATTCCATTCTCGTCGTCGCTTTTTGCAGAGCACCTTGGGAGGCTCGGCTTTGGTGGCCGCCGGAGGACTGGCCGTGCCGGAGTTTCTGCTGCGTTCCGCCCTAGCTGCTCCACGCCAAGGCACGAAGATTTTGGTGGTTGTTCAGCTCTCCGGGGGCAACGACGGGCTCAACACGGTGATTCCGTATCGGGATCCGCTTTATCGCCAAGCTCGGCCCACCTTGGCCATCTCTCCGGCTCAAGTGATCAAGCTCAACGATGAGCTGGGATGGCACCCTTCGCTGGCTGACTTGGAAAAACTGTGGCAACAAGGAGATGTGAGCATTGTGCAAGGGGTGGGCTATCCCAACCCCAATCGTTCCCACTTCCGCAGCATGGACATTTGGCACTCGGCACAGCCGGAGAACCCGCGACCCAACACAGGTTGGTTGGGCCGCTTCTTGGACCGCTCCTCGCATGAGACTTTGGCTGCGCTGCATTTGGGCGGAGAGTCGTTGCCGCTGGCGTTGGTAGGCCGTCGGGCGGCAGCGCCCTCGCTGCGTGATCCTCAAAGTCTCCAACTGCGCCCTGGAGTCAACTCCCAACGGCTCCGCCAGTTGGCCCTTACCCAGCAAGCCCCCAACTCCGCCTTGGAACAGTTTGTCCGCACCGGGCTGTTGACTGCCTTGGACGCCAGCGGGCGGATCAGCCAAGCCCTGAAAGAAGAACCTGCCGCAAGCCCCTATCCGTCCTCCTCCTTGGCCCAGAAGTTGCGCACGGTGGCTGCTCTGATCGACGCCGAATTGCCCACTCGCATCTACTATGTTTCCCTGGCCGGGTTTGACACCCATGTTAAACAGCAAGGTGCCCACGCTGCTCTGCTTCAACAGTACGCCGGCGCCCTGGCTGCCTTTGCTCAGGATTTGCAAGCCCGAGGACACTGGGACCGAGTGGTGGTGCTGACCTTCAGCGAGTTTGGTCGTCGGGTGCGAGAGAACGCCTCGGCCGGAACCGACCACGGCACCGCCGCCCCGGTGTTCCTGCTGGGAGGAAGTGTGCGTGGGGGACTGGTCGGAGATCATCCCAGCTTGGAAGACCTGGACGCCGGAGATTTGAAGTTCCACACCGACTTTCGGCGCATCTATGCCACGCTGCTGGAAAAATGGCTGGGTGCGGATTCCCAGTCCGTGTTAGGCCGTAGGTTTCCCGCCTTGGAGTTGCTCCAAAGCTGAAGGAAAAATCCCCCAAAGGGAGGTTTCTCTGGACGCCCAAAGCTCGGAGCGTTAGAATCGCTTAACAGATCAATTTCCCTGGATTGGTCGGTCAGTGCCTCCTGACCCCGAAAAGGAGGGTGCGGTCATGTTGCGTTGGATTACAGGACTGGCAGTGTTGCTCTTGGTCCTCCCGGTCGGCGCGTTTGCTCAGCTCAGCGGCGAATACTTTGAAATGCGCACCTGTGACATTTACACCGGGCCGTGCTTTGCCAATGCCGAAGTGGGCCTGACCGGAAAAGATGCTCTGCTGGCTTGGTCTATTGAGCGCGGTTCATTCCAAGGGATAGACCTCTCGGGCTTGAAAGTCATTGCTGTGCTTTCGGCATCGGACACTTTGGGCTACGGAGGCGGCGTGGCCGTTAACCCGGAACCAATTCGCTCGGTGGTGCTGGTGGATGCCAAAGCCGATCCACGGCAGCGAGAGGCTCTGGTCAAGTTTGTCCGAGCGCGGGTAGGACATGTGTTGGGCCAGGTGGTTCGCGTTCAGGCCGTGCCGATTGAAATGAATCTGGACCATGTGGCCATGGTGGCCGAACTCAAGGCCGGCCATGTCGTGCATGCCCGCACCCGAAAAATCACCAAAGCTGACCATATCTGCACCAACGAAGTGATCTTCTACCCGCCATTGGCTCCGGTGGACAACGCGGCTCCTGCCGTGGTGGTCCAGGGCGGGTTCCGCGGGCGCGGTTTGGGCGTGCAATGGGAACTGGCCGGAAGCCGCAGCGCTTTCCTGGCCACTTTCCTCTATGACTAACTCCCCACTTATCTGCCTTTCTTCCTGGACCTTTCACCGCCAGGCTTACAGGCCTGGCGTTTTTGTTTGGCACTGCCCGTTCGCCAGGATACACTCTGCATTGTGGTTTGGAGAATTGCCCTCACGGCTCTTTGTTAGGGAGATGCTTGCCATGCGAAAGCTGGTCGTTGTGGCTGCCGTTTTGATCGCAACAGTGGTGAGTGAGGGACTTCTTTGGGCCCAACAGCACCAAGGTCAAGGAGCCAGGATTTTATTTGTCACCCAAAGCGCTGGCTTTCGCCATCGGGCAGTCACCCGCCGCGGAGGGCAACTGGCTCCGGCCGAACAAGCCATGCAAGAACTGGCCGTCAGCAGCAATCTTTTCCGCGTGGACTGTACCCAAGATGTCCGACGCGACTTCACCCCCGAAAATCTGGCTAACTATCAGATCGTCATGTTCTACACCTCCGGAAAGCTCCCCATCCCCAAAGACACCCTGGACTGGTTCCTCCAAGTTTGGCTCAAACAGCAAGGACACGGATTCTTGGGAGTCCATTCGGCCACCGACACTTTCAAAGACTACCAGCCCTATTGGGACATGATCGGTGGCACTTTTAACGGACACCCTTGGAACGCCAACTCCCGAGTCACTATCACGGTGCATGAGCCCAATCATCCGATCTGTCGTCCTTGGGGGCAGGAGTTTGAAATCCGCGACGAAATCTACCGCTTCCGCAACTGGCAGCCCCAGAAAGTGCGCGTGCTGATGAGCCTGAACATGGAAAAAACCGCTTTGAAAGCCCCTTATCATGTGCCGGTGGCTTGGGTCAAGCAGTACGGCCGGGGTCGCGTGGCCTATATCAGCTTGGGCCATCGGGTAGATGTGTGGCAAAATCCCAAGTATCGCCAGTGCCTCTTGGGAGCCATTCGTTGGCTGCTAGGTCTGGAACCTGGCTCCGCCCAACCCAACCCTGAACTCTCCGCCGCCGAAGAACAAAAAGCCAAGCAAGCCTACCAAAAGGCCCAAGCCCGAAAGTAGTCCAGGCTTTCTCTTTGCTCGCCGCACTTCAGCTCCTTTCAATTTGCTCCGAGTCTTCTCCGCGCTTGCGGGCGTTTGCACCTCTTGCCTGAATACCTTCGGAGTCAAAATGGGCTCCTTCAAGCGGGCCAGGGAAACCTTCCCTGCCCTGGGGGCAGCCCTACGCTCCTGAAAGACGCCTGCGGGGTAATCACCCTAGAATCTTTGCCACCTTTGGAGGGTGGGTTCTACGGACAACCCATCGGGGGGTAAGCCAGTGAAACCTTTAACGGGTGTATCAACCCCGACCCAAAAAAACCGAAAAATCGCTTAGGGTGTTTCTCTCAATTCCTTCTTGCTCCCGTTTCTATGCAACCTAGGAACATTTTGGACGGGCAATTCCTTATCACTCTCGGCGCAAATTTGACGGCCCAAAAAGTTGATCCGCATGGGAAGTCGTTACCGGCAAAGGGGGACACTATGTCCTTTGACGATCCGGAACTGGTGCAGAGTTTTGTGGAGGAGTCGCTGGAGCACCTGGCCGACATTGAGCAGGAGTTGCTCCAGATTGAGCAGCAAGGCTCCGAGGCCGATGCGGAGCTGGTCAATCGGGTGTTTCGGGCCATTCACTCGGTCAAAGGGGCGGCTGGTTTTTTGGGCCTGACCCAGATTAACCAAC
>JAJRRR010000396.1 GCA_024279285.1 Planctomycetota bacterium | reverse complement strand
GTGGAGAATGGGCAAGTTTGACAAACGGAGCGCACCCAGGGATTGGGGCAAGGGCCATAGTTCCCCTACAAACGACATCGTCGCTACAACCTCTGTTGGTTGACAAGGAGAAGCAACCGTGCCCAAGAAGTCCTTCCCGGGTTCGTTCTTTGGTCCTCCTACCTTGGTTGCTTTGTTGGAACATCGGGCCAAATACCAACCCGACGCGACCACCTACCGCTTTCTAGTGGACGGAGATTCCCAGGAAGTTGCTCTGACGAATCAGGAGTTGGACTGTCTGGCCCGACGCATCGCCTATGAGCTTCAGCGTCGAGGACTCTCGGGCGAGCGAGCTTTGTTGCTTTATCCGGCTGGGTTGGAGTTTATTGCAGCGTTTTTCGGGTGCCTGTATGCGGGAGTGGTGGCCGTGCCGGCCTATCCGCCTCGCATGAACCGCTCCCTGGACCGCATTCAAACCATCGCCCAAGACGCCCAAGCTAAGGTGGCTTTGACCACCGCCGATGTGTGGAAACGCATCCAGACGCTGCTGCCCAAAACTCCGTTTTTGCAACACTTGCAATGGATCCCCACGGATACCATCCCCCCCGGAGGCGAAGACCACTGGGAAGACCCCGGCATCGACGGCTCCACACTGGCCATGTTGCAGTACACCTCCGGGTCCACTGGCACGCCCAATGGGGTGATGCTCACCCATGCCAACCTGCTGCACAACTCGGCTTTGATTTGCTATGCGTTTGAACATACGCGAAGCGGCACGGGAGTGTTTTGGCTTCCGGCGTATCACGACATGGGCCTCATTGGAGGGATTTCGCAACCGCTTTATGTGGGTCGGCCCAACATCCTCATGTCTCCCATGGCTTTCTTGCAGCGTCCGCTGCGGTGGCTCAAAGCCATCACGCGCTATCGGGGCACCACCAGCGGAGGGCCCAACTTCGCTTACGAACTTTGTCTGAAACGCATCCGACCCGAACAACGCGACCAACTGGACCTCAGCTCCTGGCAAGTGGCGTTCAACGGGGCCGAACCGATTCGGGCCGAAACGCTGGAGCGGTTCGCGGAGTTTTTTGCTCCTTGCGGATTTCGGATGGAGGCGTTTTATCCGTGCTACGGGCTGGCCGAGTGCACGCTGATTGCCACCGGAGGCTACAAGCCCGATCCGCCCGTGTTCCTCTGGGTAGATGCCCAACAGTTGGAACAAAACACCGTGGTGGAGACCGCACCGGGGGCTTCTGGCTCCCGACGCTTGGTGGGCTGCGGACAGCGATTGCCCGATCTGGAAGTGGTGATCGTGGACCCTCAAACTCACACCCTTTGCCCCCCAGGCAAGGTCGGCGAAATCTGGATCCAGGGGCCCAGCGTGGCCCAAGGCTACTGGAACCGGCCTGAGAAAACCCAACAGGTCTTTCGTGCTTGCTTGAAAGACACCGGTGAAGGTCCTTTCTTGCGCACCGGCGACTTGGGCTTTTTCCATCGCGGCGAGCTGTACTGCACCGGACGGCTCAAAGACTTGATCATCATTCGCGGTCGCAATCACTATCCTCAAGACATTGAACTGACCGCCCAGCGAAGCCATCCGGCTCTGCGAGCCGAAGCCACGGCGGCGTTCACTGTGCCTGGGCCTGAAGGCCAAGAGCAACTCGTCATCGTCCAGGAGTTGGAACGCCGCCAAGACAAACACGCTGCGGCCGCCATTGCGGCCATCCGCCGCGCTGTGGCTCAAGAGCACGATTTGGTTGTAGATGCCGTGGTACTCATCCGTGCCGGAAGTATTCCCAAAACCTCTAGCGGCAAGATTCAGCGTCATGCCTGCCGCCGAGCCTATTTGGACGGCACGCTCACCGTGATTGCTTCCTGGCCCGGCACCGTGCAGACCGAGGAGCTTCAGGCCGCAGAAGGCCAAGCCCCGGCTCAAGACGAAGCTGTGGCTTTGGGCTCCGGGGAAGCGTCGGCTCTGTGGGAAGTTTCCCAATCGGATGGCAATGGCCAGATGCGTTCTACGGCCAGCGAAGCTCCCCAGGAACAAACTACCCACAAGAAGACACCCCCCTCCCTGCGGCCTACCCGGCCCCCTGGTGGCTTGTCTTTTGAACAAGCCGCCCAAATCGTCATGGAAGAAGTGCGTCGGATTGCTGGTCCTCGGGCCCAAGGGGCCACCTTGGACAGCACTTTTTCCGATGTAGGAATGGATTCCCTGGAGCGCGTGGAGCTGCAAGCCGCTCTGGAAGACCGCCTGGGAGGACGCATCCCTGAGGACCAAGCCCCCCAGGTGGAATCTTTCCGCCAGGTGGTCCACTTGGTTCAGCAGTACCTTGGCCAACCAGAGGAACACCGCACTTTGTCGCTGGAGGAAATCCCGGAAAGCTACTACCGTGTGGAACACTGGCCGGAGTACCGCAAACTCCGGGAGAACCTGTCACTGCTGGAGACCAGTGGGCTGGAGAACCCCTACTTTAATGTCCACGAATCCGTCACGCGCGACACTACGGTCATCGGGGGGCGTGAGCTGATCAATTTTTCCAGCTACAACTATGTAGGCATGTCGGGCGATCCGGAAGTTGCCGCTGCGGCCAAAGAGGCCATTGATCGTTTCGGCACCAGTGTCTCGGCCAGCCGGCTGGTATCGGGCGAGAAGACTATTCATCGGGAACTGGAGCAGGCATTGGCCAACTGGTTAGGCACCGAGGATGCCGTGGTCATGGTAGGTGGCCATGCCACCAACGAAACGGTCATCGGCCATTTGTTCGGCCCTGGCGATCTGATCCTGCACGACGCTCTGGCCCATAATTCCATCCTTCAGGGTTGCATCCTCTCAGGAGCCCGACGACGCAGCTTTGCCCACAACGATCCTGACGCTCTAGAGGCCATCTTGCGTCAGGTGCGAGGGCAGTACCGCCGGGTGCTGGTGGTCATAGAAGGCGTCTATAGCATGGACGGCGACATTGCTCCGTTGCCGGAGTTCATCCGGTTGAAGAAAAAATACAAAACCATGCTCATGATTGACGAAGCCCATTCCATCGGTGTGTTGGGCAAGCACGGCCGGGGAATTGGCGAACACTTTGATGTGGACCCGGGGGATGTGGACATCTGGATGGGCACGATGAGCAAGTCCTTGGGCAGTTGTGGTGGCTACATTGCCGGCTCACGAGCGTTGATAGAGTATCTGAAGTACACGGCCCCAGGGTTTGTCTTCAGCGTGGGCATTCCGCCGTCGGCGGCAGCGGCTGCGTTGGCCTCGCTGCGCGTGTTGCAGCGCCAGCCGTGGCGCGTGCAGCGACTGCGTGAGCTTTCGGCCCTGTTCCTCCAACTGGCTCAAGCCCGAGGACTCAACACCGGGCTGAGCCAGGGCACGCCCATCGTGCCGATCATCTTGGGCAACTCTATCCATTGCTTGCAACTCTCTCGGGCCCTGTTTCGTCGGGGGATCAATGTTCAGCCGATTCTCTATCCGGCTGTGGAAGAAAACGCCGCCCGACTGCGGTTCTTCATCACTTGCACCCACACGGAAGAACAAATCCGCTACACGATTGACACCATGGCCGAAGAACTGGCCCAAATGGACGACCGCTACCGCCAACTGGCCACCCCGCAGCGGTAAAAACCTCTCGTCCCCTCCCAAGACACACTGCGGCAAGAGCGAGCACCCGAACGGAGAATGGCGAATAGCGAATGAGGGATGGAGGGCATGGGAGGCTTTGGGGGTGTGGGAATGAAGGAAGCAGACAGCCGGGTGTCTCCTAACGCCGAACCGAAAATTCTCGCTTATTTCGTGTGCCACATGGTCAAGGCGAGACCCACGCAACGCATCCTGATTCGCGCTTTGTTTCCCCTGGGGCAGAAAGTAGAATGGAAGTGGTGAACCATGTCTTGGGGGGCTTCTCCCCGGGTCTTTGTCCCCAATGGGAAAGGGCGAGGATTGCCAAGGTTGCGGCCTGCGGCGTGGTTGATCTGCTGTTGGCTACTGATCCAGGGAGCCGGAGGGCTTTGGGCCCAAGGAACCGTGGACTCGGGGAAGTCTCGCTCTCCTTCAACATCTGAGGCCAATTCCTCCTCAAGTGGAACTCTGCTGGAGGAGCGAGTACCGATTCATCTTCGGGACCATCAGGGCAAATTGGTACCTGTGCCGGGCATGACTTTGGAGGAGCTGGATCGGTTGCGGCGTCAGTCCGACGCAGGTCCCAGCTTCGTCATTGATCAACTGGAACTCAGTGGCAAAGTGGAAGGCCAACAGGTGAAGCTTCAAGTTCGGATTCAGGTCAAGCTGAGTCGGAAGCGTTGGGTGCGCATTCCCTTGCGGTTGGGAGAATGTGTGCTCAGTGGTCCGCCCCAGTATGAAGGTTCTGCCACCCAACTGCTGACGGTTCTGCCGGGCCATCAGGGCTACAGTTGGTTGATCCGCGATCCTCAGGCCACTTCGGAACGCCCTCGCACCCACACCTTGCTCCTCCAAGCCGTCGTGGCCGTGCATCGCCAAGGAGCCACCGAGCAAGTGGACCTGACCGTTCCGCTGAGCACTTGGTCGCAGTGGGATTTGATCCTGCCGCGTTCGGGCTTGGAAGTGCAGGCTATTGGAACCAAACATATCCAGCGAAGCCCTCAAGAAGCCAAGCGGGTAATCTTGCAGGGGCTGGAAGGCCAAGTGAGCTTGCGATGGTTTCCGCGTCAGGCGGTTGCCGCTCCAGCCCAACAACCCCAGTTGGAAGTGGAGTCGTTTTTGCTGGCTCGGGTCAGCGGGCCTTATTTGCGCACTCAGGTTACGCTTCAATTGCGGTCGCGTGCTGGAGAGTTTGACCGGATCCGGATTCGGCTGCCCTCGGGAGCCCAACTGGCCGAAGCTCCCTCGGAAGAACTGGTGGCCCAAACCCTACCAGATCCCAACCAGCCCGGTGTGTTTTCGCTCCACCTGCGCAAAGCCACCGCCGGTCCCCTGACACTCCGACTGCTGCTGCGCTGGGAGCTGAAGATGGATGCCCCCCAGGTGCAACTGACCCTGGGACCTGTCGAAGTTCTGGAAGCACAGCGGCAATGGGGCTACTTGGGCCTTCAGCCAGGCGGAAGTTGGGAGACGAGTTGGGAGGTAGGCTCTCCGCACCTGAAACAATTGGCTCAGCTCCCCCCTGAGTATGAACAACCCCAACTGGCAGCCGCCTTTGAGTTCTGGCAAGTGCCCTTTGAATTGCAACTGCATCTGCGACGTGTGCGAAGCCATATCTATGTGGAACCGGAATACGAAGTGTTTGTGCACGAAGACCGATTGGAGCTTCGGGCCACCTATCGCACCACGGTGCGCGGAGCCTCGCTGGTGCAGGTAAAACTTCCCTTGGGAAACTGGGTCCTGGATCGCCTGGAACCGGCCGCAGTGGAAGAAACCGCAACCACCAGTGAATCCTCACACACCGAACCCGGGACGGTGCTCCAAGTGGCCTTGCGCAACACGGCTGGCACCGTGCAGTGGAAAGTGGCAGCCCACCTGGTTCTCCCCCCGGATGAGCAAACGGTGCGATTCTCGCTGCCCGTGCCGGAAGCCGATCAAGTGGCTCCTGCTTTGTGCTGGATCCAACCGGCGGATCACATCCGATTGCACTTGCACGAGGAACAACTGCAAGGGTTGAAACGCCAGCCCCAGTTCCATCGCCGCTTGGAGTCGTATGATCAACCGGCTTGGGTTTTCCAGGTCCAGGGGAAACACAATCGCTTTGTGGCGACTCGGGAAATCCTGGACCCGCAAATCGTCGGTGTCCGCAACACCCGAGTGCAGGTGGATCAGCAAGCCATTCGGGTGGAGGAGCAAGTCCGGTTGCGGATTTACTACCAGCCTCTGGATTCCCTGCTGGTGGAGCTGGACC
>JAJRRR010000020.1 GCA_024279285.1 Planctomycetota bacterium | reverse complement strand
ACGGTCTTCCACATCGCCTCGCGCACCGTGGCCACGCATGCCTTGTCCATCTTCGGCGACCACAGCGATGTGATGGCTGCCCGAAGCTGCGGTTGGGCCATGCTCTCCTCCGGGTCGGTCCAGGAAGCCCAGGATTTCGCCCTCATTGCCCAAGCCGCCACGCTGGAGAGCCGCGTGCCGTTTTTGCACTTTTTTGACGGGTTCCGCACCTCGCATGAGATGAACAAGATCGTTCTGCTCAGCGAAGCTGAAATTTGCCGCATGATCCCTCCCGAGGCGGTGAAAGCCCATCGGGATCGGGCCCTCAACCCCGATCGCCCCGTGCTCCGCGGATCGGCCCAAAACCCCGATGTCTTCTTCCAAGCCCGAGAAGCCGTCAACCCCTTCTATCTGGCCGTGCCCGATGTGCTCCAGGAACAAATGGACCGCTTTGCCGAAATCACCGGACGCCAATACCGGCTGTTTGATTACTACGGGGCCGAAGATGCCACTCGGGTGATCGTGGTGATGGGCTCGGCCGCCGGAGCTATCCAGGAGGCGGTGGATTGGCTTACGGATCGGGGAGAAGCGGTGGGGTTGCTTCGGGTGCGGTTGTTCCGACCCTTTGATGTCCAGCGCTTCCTGGCTGCCTTGCCTCCCACGGTGCAAGCCCTGGCCGTGCTGGATCGCACCAAAGAACCCGGCGCCCTGGGAGAACCACTTTATCAAGAGGTGGTCACGGCGATGCTGGAAGCCCTGGGCCCTGGGGCTCCGGTGGTGGAGCGCACCTCGGGCATGCTGGCCCAAATGCCTCGCATCATCGGTGGACGCTACGGGCTTTCCAGCAAAGAGTTCACCCCGGCCATGGCTCTGGCCGTGTTCGAAGAACTGAAAAAACACGAACCCAAACGCCACTTCACCATCGGTATCTACGACGATGTGACCCACACCAGCTTGCCCTGGGACGAAGACCAGTTTGAAGAGCCGGAAGATGTGCGTCGGGCGGTGTTTTTCGGGCTGGGCTCGGATGGCACTGTCAGCGCCACCAAAAACACGGCCAAAATCATCGGCGAAAACACCCCCCTGTTCGCACAAGGCTACTTCGTCTATGACAGCAAAAAGGCTGGAGCTGTGACCATTTCCCACCTGCGCATTAGCCCCAGGCCCATCCACTCCACCTACCTGATCCGTCAAGCCCACTTCGTCGGATGCCATCAGTTCCAGTTCCTGGAACGCATGGATGTGCTCCATGTGGCCAAGCCCGGAGGAATCTTCTTGCTCAACAGTCCGTATGGTCCGGAGGAGGTTTGGGACCGCCTGCCTCGGGAAGTGCAACAGCAGATCATTGACAAACACCTGCGTTTCTATGTGGTGGATGCCTATCGGGTGGCCCGAGAGGTGGGCCTGGGCACCCGAATCAACACCGTCATGCAAACCTGCTTCCTGGCTCTCTCGGAGGTGCTTCCGCTGACAGAAGCTATCGACCGGGTGAAGAAAGCCATTCGGTCCACCTATGGCTATCGGGGCGAGGAAGTGGTGCAGAAGAACTTCGCCGCGGTGGACGCCGCCTTGGAGAACTTGCACGAAGTGCCCGTGCCCCAAGAAGCCACCAGCCCCTTGCGACGCCGGCCCGTGGTGCCCGAACACGCCCCGGACTTCGTCAAACGAGTCACCGCCATGATGCTGGCTGGCCAAGGGGATCTGCTCCCCGTGAGCGCCCTGCCTGTGGATGGCACCTTTCCTGTGGGCACCGCCCGATTTGAAAAACGAAGCATCGCCCAGGAAATCCCCATTTGGAAACCAGAACTTTGTATTGAGTGCGGTCTGTGCGCGCTGGTGTGTCCGCACGCTGCAATTCGCATGAAGGTGTTTGATCCCCAACAGGTGGCCTCCCGACCTGAGTCCTACCAAGTGCGCCAATGCACCACCAAGGACTTCCGAGGCAAGTGGATGACCATTCAGGTAGCCCCGGACGACTGCACCGGATGCACCGTGTGCGTGGATGTCTGCCCGGCCAAGAGCAAAAAAGAACCTGGCGTGAAAGCCATCAACATGCAGCCCAAGCTGGAGCATTTGCAACGAGAGCGGATCAACTGGGACTATTTCCTCCGCGTGCCTGATCCTCCACGCACCGAGGTGAAGACCGACACGATCAAAGGGAGCCAATTGCTGGAACCACTGTTTGAGTTCTCCGGAGCGTGTGCCGGATGTGGCGAAACGCCTTACTTGAAGCTGCTCACCCAGTTGTTCGGCGATCGGCTCATCGTGGCCAACGCCACCGGATGCTCCTCTATCTTTGGAGGCAATTTGCCCACCACCCCCTGGAGCGCCAACGCCGAAGGCCGAGGACCGGCTTGGAACAACTCCCTGTTTGAAGACAACGCGGAGTTTGGTTTGGGCATCCGCCTGGCCTTGGACCGCAAGCTGGCTCTGGCCCAACGACTGCTCAAAAAACTGGCCGACCAGATCGGCTCCGATCTGGTGGACGAAATTCTCCAGGCTCCCCAGAACACCGAAGCGGAAATCCAGCAGCAGCGCAAGCGAGTGCTCCAGCTACGACGCCGCTTGGCCTCCCTCTCGGGCGAAGATGCCCGAGCTTTGGAAGCCGTCTCGGATGTATTAGTGCGGCGCAGCGTGTGGATCGTAGGTGGCGACGGCTGGGCCTATGACATCGGCTTTGGCGGTTTGGACCATGTCCTGGCCTGCGGCTACGATGTGAACATGCTGGTGCTGGACACGGAAGTGTATTCCAACACCGGAGGCCAGGCTTCCAAGGCCACCCCGCGAGCCGCCGTTGCGCGATTTGCCGCCGGAGGCAAACCTGGACGCAAAAAAGACCTGGGCCTGATCGCCATCTCCTACGGCAATGTTTATGTGGCCCAAGTGGCCATGGGAGCCAACCCCGCTCAAACCCTTAAAGCCTTCCAGGAAGCCGAGTCCTACCCCGGGCCTTCGCTCATCCTGGCCTACAGCCCTTGCATTGCTCACGGCATAGAGATGGGCCGGATGATGACCCATCAAAAAGACCTGGTCAAAACCGGCTACTGGCCCTTGTATCGCTACGATCCCCGCAAAGCCCACGACCATCCCTTCCAACTGGACAGCCGCAAGCCTTCGGTGCCCTTTAAGGAGCTGGCTAGCAAAGAAGGTCGGTTTGCCGTGCTGTTGCGCAAATCTCCCGAGCGAGCTCAGGAACTCTTCGAAGCTGCCCAACGCGACATTGAAGACCGGTGGCGCATGTACGAAGAACTGGCCAGCATGGAACGAGACCTCTCAGCCGAAGCAGCCAGTTGAACTCGCCCGTAGGCTCTTCTCACCAGGCGACTGCTTCCGTCCCGGAGGGTGCCTGGGTGAAAAAAGAGCGACTTTGAGGGGACGGCTGGGGGGTTGGCCGGACCTTGTGCGGCTCCCTGGTGCACTCTGGCCCCCAGGGGGGAGAGGTTCTATACTGCCGGGTTGTTGTCCAGGAGCAAGTGTTTGCCGAGGGTAAGCCTGGGGGCAGGGAGGCCGGGGCTTGCCAGCTTTGCCTCTGTGTCCAGGGCCGGAACGGAAAGCCGATGACTCCCGAGCAACTGCGCCGCTTGCTGGACGAAAAATCCCAAGCCGCCGAGGAACTAAAGCACTGGGGTTTGGAAGACCCCCTGCGAGGGCATGCCAACCTGGTGGGTATGGCCCAGGCGGGAATCCCTTTGGATTTGCTGGCCTTTTTGGTCCAACAGTTGCGACGGCATCTGCCCCGGCTCAGTGATCCCGACATGGCCCTGAACAACCTGGAGCGCTTCGTTTCCAACAGCCGCAACCCGTTGGGTCTGGCCGCGTTGTGGCAACGAGATCCTGAAAGTCTCCCTGGGCTGCTTCAGATTTTCTCCACCAGTCAGTACTTGAGCGACATTTTGGTGCTGGACCCTCAAGCTTACGATCTTTTGCGGATGACGCAGGGGCAGCCGGGCAGTCGGCAGGCATT